>JBOGNS010000557.1:0-1525 GCA_050747305.1 Candidatus Acidiferrales bacterium
CACGCAAGCAGAAATCCGCGTCCTCTATATTGCCGGGGAGCAACTGGAATTGCCGGCTCCGGAAAAGAGCGAGCAGGGGGTGGGGGACAGGGGGCAGGGAATCTTACACACAGATCGCGCCGGCGGAGCGGCGATGGCGCTTCCCTACTCCCTATCCCCTACTCCCTATCCCCTCGTCAATTGGCATCTCGGCCCGGTGATCGTGCGCATGGGCCGCGGCAAAATGATGGGCGTGGACCATAACCGCGATCTCGAATGGGTGGGCGCCTCCGCCGGCCTGATCGCCGGCTAGACACTGTGAGCAGGAGGCGTCCGCCCGCACTCTGCTATCATCTAATGTTTCGAGAGGTGATTCATGCGGGAAGCGGTGATTACGAGTTCGGTGCGAACAGCAGTGGGTAAAGCTTACAAGGGCACGTTGCGCGCGACGCGGCCCGATGACCTGGCGGCATATGCCATCAAGGATGCGGTGGCGCGCGTGAAAGGGCTCGACTCAAAAGAAATCGAGGACGTGATCCTCGGCTGCGCCATGCCGGAAGCCGAGCAGGGAATGAACGTGGCGCGCATCGCGGCGCTGCGCGCCGGGCTGCCGGTGGAATCCGCGGCGCTTACGATCAATCGCTTTTGCTCCTCCGGCCTGCAAGCGATTGCGATGGCGGCGGAGCGCATTATGCTCGGCCATTCCGATGTAATCGTGGCCGGAGGCACGGAATCGATGAGCCTGGTTCCTATGGGGGGCCACAAAATTTCACCCAATCCCTGGCTGATGGACAATTACCCCGATTCGTATCTCGGCATGGGACTCACGGCCGAGAACCTCGCGAAGAAATACGGCATCACGCGCGAGGAGGCCGACCAGTTCAGTTACCACAGCCATCAGAAGGCGCTGGCGGCCATCGCCTCGGGCAAGTTCAAAGACGAAATCACGCCTGTGCAAGTGACCTACACGGATCTGCCCAGCGGCAACGGCAACGGGACGCAACCTCGCGTAACCACCCTCACCTTCGACACCGACGAAGGCCCGCGCGCCGACACGTCGCCGGAAGCGCTGGCCAAGCTCAAGCCCGCATTTCACGCGCGCGGCAGCGTCACTGCGGGCAACAGCTCGCAAATGAGTGACGGCGCGGCCGCGTCCGTGGTGATGTCCGCCGAGCGTGCCCGCGCGATTGGCGCCAAGCCGCTGGCGCGTTTCATTGCGTTTGCCACTGCGGGCTGCCCGCCCGAGGAAATGGGCATCGGCCCGGTGTTTGCCATTCCCAAGGCGCTGAAGATTGCGGGCCTGAAGCTGGAGCAGATGGACGTGATCGAATTGAACGAAGCGTTCGCCGCGCAATCACTTTCCGTAATCCAGCAGGCGGGACTCGATCCGGCGAGAGTGAATCCCAATGGCGGCGCGGTGGCGCTTGGGCATCCGCTGGGCTGCACCGGCGCGAAGCTCACCGCAAGCATCGTGCGCGAACTCGGTCGTCGCAAGGCGCGCTACGGCCTGGTGACCATGTGCGTTGGCGGCGGCATGGGCGCTGCC
>JBOGNS010000558.1:0-7874 GCA_050747305.1 Candidatus Acidiferrales bacterium
GCAAACCGTAGCTTGTCACCCGCAAGCCGTTGACAGTGATGCACGGCGCCTTCAACAGATTGCGGCGGCGAATCTCGACGGGGTCAATGCCCGCATCCTCCGCGAGTTGATCGAGCATGGCCTCGAATGCGAAGCGCACATTCACCGTGCCGTGGCCGCGCATCGCTCCGCACGCGGGCTTGTTGGTGAGCACGCGGTAACCGTCGAATTTCACATTCGGGATGTCGTAGAGCGCGCCGAGCAGTGCGCCGGAGTAGAGCACCGTCACCGGCCCGTAGCCGCAGTAGGCACCGCCGTCCTGAATTACGCGCGCGTCCACGGCGTGAATCTTGCCTTCGCGCGTGACACCAACCTTCAAATCCACGATGGTGCGCGGGCGCCCGCGGTGCGCCAAGAACACCTCTTCGCGCGTGTAAGTAATTTTCACCGGCCGCCGCGCCTTTTTCGCCAGCACGGCCGCGGCAATCTCAATGGGGATGACTTCGCTTTTGCCCCCGAAGCCGCCGCCGACCAGCGGCTTGAGCACGCGCACCTGGCTCATCGGCATTTCGCAGACGGCAGCGATGGTGCAGTGCAGGTAATACGGCACCTGCGTGGAGGAATGCACGGTGAGCCGCCCGTCCGGCTCCCAGATGGCGAGGGTGGAGTGCGGCTCCATGGCTGCGTGGTTCACTTCGCCGGCGAAGTAGTGCTCCTGGCGCACGTGGGCGCACTCGGCGAAGGCGGCATCCACGTCGCCAAACTGGTGGTGGTACTCCTTCTCGATGTTGCGGGGCTTCTCGGCGTGCAGCCAGTGCGGTTCCGGCGCTTCCATGGATTTTTCGGGGTCAGCGAAGGCGGGAAGTACTTCGTAGTCGACTTCGATCAGATCGAGCGCCTGCTCGGCGAGTTCGGGACTAGTGGCAGCGACCGCGGCCACGTTGTCGCCGATGTAAAGCGCTTTGTGCACCGCGAAGACGCATTCGTCGTGCCCGATGGGCAGAATGCCGTAGGGCGTGGGCGCATCCTTCCCGCTGGCGATGGCCTTCACGCCAGGCAGCGCCTCCGCTCGTGCGGTGTTGATGGAGCGGATGCGCGCATGCGCGTGCGGTGAGTGCAGGATGCGGCCATAGAGCATTCCCGCTACGGTGAGGTCGTCGGCATACTTCGCCAGGCCGGTTACTTTCCCCGGCGACTCGACCATGGGCAGCGATTTGCCGATTACGTTGAACTCTGCCATCGAACTTCGCTCTCTCGCTACTTCTTCTTCATCAACCGGCGCAGCAAGCTGCGCCGGTGTAGAACGGCGGCAAGCCGCCGCACTCCACAGGGCTAATCGGCCGCCCTTGGGATTTTCATGCGCTGCATCGCCAGTCTCACCGACTCGTAGATTTGCATGTAACCGGTGCAGCGGCAGAAATTGCTGGCCAGAGCGTCGCGAATTTCGTTGTCCGTAGGATCCGGATTCCGGTCCAGCAGCGCTTTGATCGAGATCATGAAGCCGGGCGTGCAGAAACCGCATTGCGAGCCGCCGGCTTCCGCATAGCTGGTCTGCACAGGATGCAGCTCGCCCGCGGGCGCGATGCCTTCCACGGTGATGATCTCGCAATCTGCGTAGCTGGCCGCGAGCGCCACGCACGCCAGCAGCGGCGTGCCGTCGGCCAGCACGGCGCAGGCGCCGCAGCTCGAATCGTCGCAGCCGCGCTTGGTGCCGGTGAGGCCCAAGTCCTCGCGCAGCACGTCAATCAGCAGCTTGTGCGCGGGGATGGCGACTTCTCGCGGCTCGCCATTCACTTTTAGCTGAATTATTTGCTTCATCGAGGGTCGTTGTCCTGAGTTCTGAGTTCTGATCCTCACGGCGCCGCGGTCAATTTCAATCCCAGAATTCCCGCCACAATCAGCCCGATGCATGCGAGCCGCGGCAGCGCGGCGGATTCTGAGAACAAAACGATGCCGAGCGCGGCTGTGCCCACCGCGCCGATTCCCGTCCACACCGCGTACCCGGTGCCTACGGGAATGGTGCGCAGCGCCTGCGACAAAAAATAAAAGCTGACTACCATCGCCGCCACCGTCCACATGCTGGGCCACAGCCGCTTGAAGCCGTCGGTGTATTTCAAGCCGATGGCCCACGCAACTTCGAGCAGCCCCGCAATGAGCAGATAAAACCAAGCCATAAGCCCTCCCACGCACCGGCCGAAGCGCTGCATGAAACTGGCGGATTTGCCGCCGCCTCCCGGGTCGCGCCTTGCGCGACATCAAAGGCGCACAGGCTGAAAGCCTGTGTTACCGGGTGCTAGTAGCGCGGCACGTTGGGATCGATTTCACGCGACCAGCGCTCGATGCCGCCGGCCATGGAGCGCGCGCCTTCCACGCCTTGCTGTCGCAGCCACGCCACCGCATCCAGGCTGCGCCGCCCGTGGTGGCAATACACGACGACGCTTTCGGCAGCCTGCATCAGTTGCAGGTTCGACGCTAAGGAACCTACGGGCGCCAGCTTCGCGCCCTCGATGCGGCACATCTCGAATTCCCAGGGCTCGCGCACGTCGACCAAAAGCAATGCTTCTTTGCGGTCCAGCCGCGCCTTCACTTCTGCCGGCGTAATCTCCAAATTCTTCATTCGATTCGCAAACGCTCCCTCGTAATAATCGTTCTGACTTCTGACTTCTGATTTCTGCCTTCTGAGTTCTGAGTTAGTATCCAAAATCGGCCGGCGCCGAGTAGGCGTGCTCTTTCACGCCGAGCGTGTCAACGCGACAGGCGCCCAACTGTTCCATATACGCCTTGCGGTCGGGCACGGCGAGCACCCAGCGCTCCAGCCACTTCTCGTAGTCTTCCACATTGCGCGACTGCTCGTGATACTGGCTGAAAAAAGCGTGATCGCGGCCGTAGTAGCCTTGCACCGGCGAGGGATGCGCGCCCCACGGCTCGTGCACCACTGCCGTCACCAGAAAGCCGGGAATCAGCGTGCGATTGGGATCGGAAGCGATCACCTCCGGCTCGACAATCTCTTCCGCCACGACAATCAGCTTGCGCGCGGCACGAGCGCCATCCACGGCCACACCGAGGTTGCCCCACACATGCGCGTTGCCGTGCCGATCGGCGCGCTGCACGTGGATAACAGAAACGTCGGGCCGCAGCGCGCGCACCGCCACCAGCTTTTCTTCGTTCACGGGCGAATTGAACTCGCGCAGGTTGCCGTTGCGGTGCAGCAGATCGCTGCCCAGCGTGGAATAGGTGGGCATGAAGGGCACGCCCATCGCTGCGGCATGCAAGGCCAGCGCGACAGTGAAATTCGAGTAGTCGATGGCCTGAATCGCGCGGGGGATGGCTTGTTCCACCGCGCGGCGGAAACAGTGCCCCAATCCCGCCGACACGTTGCCCACCCACGCCGCGTACACGCGCGAAACGCAGCCTGCGCCAATTATCTGGTCGAACAGAATGTCTGAAATCGGGCCCACCAGCGTGAGGTCGCGCTTGCCTTGGCGAATGATCTCGTGGCCCGCGGCAAACGGGATCATCTGCTCCATCTGCGCGCCCAGCAGCACCATCGCGCCGTGCGGCACATGCCGCTCGATAGCCTCGCTCATGCCGACGAGTTTCGGATTCTGTGTCATCTCCACTACCGTAGGAACCCCATTAGACCGAGCAGACCCACAATCAACAGCATGGCAGCTACAATGAACACGCCGCACCCAATGCAGAGCAGAGCATCCTTCGCGGCTGCCCAGCCTCTAAGAGGACGCCGAACTTGCCCGAAGGCGTTTTCAGCAAGCCATACAACATACGGATACTCCTGATCCCCCGCCCATTCGACA
The DNA here is from genome assembly GCA_050747305.1 of Candidatus Acidiferrales bacterium. Taxonomy (GTDB): domain Bacteria; phylum Acidobacteriota; class Terriglobia; order Acidiferrales; family UBA7541; genus JBOGNS01. Next base: position 3,795 of record JBOGNS010000558.1, read on the forward strand.
GCACAATTAAAACTCCGCGGAAGTTTCGCTTGACCGGTCTCTTGTTCTTTCTTAAGGACCGCATCCACCAAACGCTGGGCGCGGAAGTGGAATTCGTGGGACACCGTACTGCGTTCGAATTCGTCCCGAAGCAGGGCTTTTTCTTTTTGCGAAAGCGGGTCCCCTTCCTTTGCGGCCTCTTGATCCAAAATCTCAATCATGAAGTCTGCCGCATCTTCATCACGCACAAACGGAGAATTGCGAATCCCAAACATGATTTCGCCCGGCCCTCATCGTCCCTGCCAGACCGGCTGGCGTTTTTCGGTGAAGGCGCGGATGCCTTCTTGCGCGTCGTGCGTGCGCATCAGCTCTTTCAAGTACAGCTCTTCCGCCTCGCGCAGGCTGCGCTCGAAATCGAAGCCGCTGCGCTGCCAGATGGCGCGGCGCGTCATGCGCAGCACGAAATTGCTCTTCTGGCTCAGCTCAGCGATGAGCTTCTGCGCGGTGGCTTCCAGCTCGCCGTCCCGTACTACCTGCGTCACCAGTCCCAAAGCTTGCGCCTCCCGCGCGCCGACGGTGCGCCCGGTCAGGATCAAATCCAGCGCGGCGCGCGGCCCCGCCAGCGCCGGATAGGTGACCAGTGCCAGCGGCGGAAAGCAGCCCAGATTGATCTCCGGCTGCCCGAACTGCGCCGACTCGCCCGCGATCACGAAATCGCAGAAGGTGGCAAGTTCCGCGCCACCGCCGAGGCAATGCCCGTGTACCGTAGCAATGGAAATGCAGTCTGCGCGCCACAACTGCCGGAACACGCCGTGGAACGCGCTCAGCATTTCGCCCACGCGCTCCGGCGCGTGGTCGGCAATTTCCACGCCGGCGGAAAACCCTCTGGGCCCAGCGCCGCGGAACACGATTACGTCGCATTCGGCGGTCAGGTGATGCACGGCCTTACCGAGTTCGTGCAGCAGCGCGATATCCATCACGTTCAGCGGGGGGCGATCGAGCGTGACCCACGCCGCGCGCCCTTCGCGCTGCACATGCACTCTTGCCGCCGATGTGGCTGCTTCAGGCATTTCCCAATCGGGTGATCGCGTGATTTCGCGATCGGGTGATTGAGGATGCGCGCCCGGAGGCATTTCAATCACCCGATGGCCCGATCACTCAATCACCCGATTCCCTCACTTCGTCCAGAACCGTTTCGGGTCGAGTTCGCGCATCACCGCGAGTTCAGCATCGCTTGGCGCAGGCGTTTCCATCAGCGCGTCGGCCACGCGCAACGTCCATCCGGTATTCGCCAGCACGTCTTCCACGCGCACGCCGGGATGCACCGACGCGAGATAGGCTTCGCCGTCCGTGCCGAAGCGCAGCACGCCCATGGTGGTAATCATCGCCGACGGCCCTGACTTTGCCGGCAGACCCTGCGCGCGCCGCCACGAATTGCCGCTACCGTAGCCGGGCGAGGTCACATAACTGACTTTTTCCACCAGCCGCGTCTTTTCGTGGGGCAGGAGCACGACCGTACGCTGGGCGAGGCACGCGATGTCGCACGCGCCGCCCGACCCGGGCAGCCGCGCGGCGGCGCCATTGCGGTGGCCCCACGTCGAGTTCAGATTGCCGAAGCGGTCGACTTCCGCTGCGCCGAGGAAACCGACGTTGACGCGCCCTTGCTGCATCAGGCTCATCACATCGAGCATCTGGCCGCACAGCGTGGCGCCGAGCAGGTTCGGCGGGTCGGCCATGGTGTAGAGCAGCTCCGGCGACGGGGTTTCGCGAATCACGCCGTTTTCGTACAGCCCGACGGCGCGCTGCGCGTGCGTGCGTTTCGCCACCAGAAAACTCAGCAGTGGCAGGCGCATGCCGACAAACACCAGCTCGGAATCGCGCACTTCGCGCGCCGCCGCCGCCACCATCAGCTCGCCCAGCGAATAGCCTCGTGTTGTCTCGGCTTGCGTAGCTGCGTTCATAAACATGTTGGCCACGGATGAACACTGATGGACACAGATTGGAAAAGAGAACAGAGAAAAGGGAAAAGAGTCAGGCCATCGAAGCACTTGTCTGACCCTAGCTTAGCTGGGCCTATTTTCTATTTTCCCTTTTCCATTTTCTGTTCTCATCTGTGGTTACCTGTGTTCATTTATCTGTGTTCATCTGTGGCCCAGAAAACCGCTATTGGATTGTGCCGCCTTTGGGCGCGATCCAGTTCGGCTCGGTGGCCTGAATCTCCTTCACCAGCTTCAGGTCTTCCGCTTGCGGCAGCATTTCGATCAGGTGCCGCTCGTATTCGGCGGGGGAAAGCAGCTCGCCGGTAACGCTATACGGCTTGTTGGCGAACTCGCCGATGTGCCGGTTGAATTTTTCATCCGGCACGTACAGCGTGGGCTGGCCGGCCGGAATGCTCTTGTTGATCATCTCCACGAGCTTCTGGCATTCGAGGTAGTAGAGGTGGCGGCTGTGCTCGTTCATGCGGCCCAGCTCGGCTTCTCTCTGGTTGCTGGATTCGTCGTAGCGTCCTTTCAGCCCCCACACATAGAACCAGTGCGCGGAACTGGACTGATCAACGCCGAAAAGATCGAGGCTCACCGGGATCCACTTGTTGACGTACTTCTGCACCACATCGAGCGGGATCACCCCGGCCTTCACGATGCGCTTCATCCCATCCTGGCCGGTACCCAAGTGGAACGATTCTTCCTTGAGCATAGGCGTCATCGAAGCCGCCAGCGGCTCGAAGCCGGAATAACTCAGCATGGTGAGCTGATACTTGCCGTCGCGGTCCACGAAATCCGTGTAGGTGAAAAAGTCCAGCCAGTTGTCCACGTCCTGGTTGAATGCGCCGAGCAGCCGCTTCTGATCGAAGGCGCGCCGCTCGAGCATTTTCTGCGCCTCGACGCGACCGGTGTAACCGAAGTAGTTCATCAGCAGATGGCACATTTGCCAGCCGTGCCGCATCTCTTCGGTGACTACGCGACACAGCGAGGAGCGGTCGTGCTCGGTGGGCGACGTCTCAAACAGCCGCCGCTGCTGCTCCACCGATGCAAATTCCGTGTCGCCCTGATACACGATCAGGTTCAAGGCCGCGTCGCGAATGCGCTGGTCGGGAATATCAATCACGCGCCGCCATTTCGGGCGCCCCTTGAACGCGCCAAACTCGATTTCGCTCGAACGCATGGGTCCAAACTTGTGCTCGAACTGGTAATTGGTAATTTCCGGGTAGGCCACGCCCACGTCGCTAATCCACACGCGAAACAGGTCCACCCAATCGTCAAAAGTGCTGATCCTTGCTGCTGGCATTACTCCTCCGTGGTCCGCTAATCCCTAAATTCTTCTCGTAGCGCGATGAATTTTCCGGCTGCTGCCGCGAAGCTCACAGCCGACAGCTTACAGCCGACAGTTCATTGTCTTCCTGTGAGCAGTAAGCTGTCGGCTGTCAGCTCCGTTTCTTGGTTGCGGCTCCGCCGCGCTGTGTATGAGCCGCTCTCTCGCGTCAGTCGGCCATGCGCTTCAGCAACGCGCCGAGCTGCTTGAAGTACTTCTTCTTCGCTGCCACCGCCACGCCCGCGTTCTGCGCGCTGCTGGAGGGCAGCACAAATACGCGCGCCCCGTAGAGCGACGCTTTCTGCAAGCCCAGCTCGCACGGCTTGCCGGAAAACTTCTCGAAGACCATCTTGCCGTTGAACGCGATTACCTGCGGCGCGAACTCCTCGAGCTTCTTCGCGAGCAGCACGCGGCCTTCGGCCCACTCCTCTCGCTGCAATTCTTCTACGCCGCGCGTGGGGCGCTTGCACAAATCGGTAAGCCCGACACCGAATTCTTTCATGCGCGCATCATCGTGGTGCGTGAGCAACTCGGGCACGATCCCGCCTTCGTACAGCAGCTCCCAAAATTGGTTGTTGCGCCCGGCGTAGTAGTGGCCCACGCGCGCCGACCGCTCGCCGGGATTGCACCCCACGATGATCAGCTTCATGCCTTTCCGCAAATAATCCGGCAGTGTTTTCATTTTCCGTGGCACAGGCTTTCAGCCTGTGCGCCCGCTTCTCTTTCCCTCATTTCCGACCAGGCTTAATCCTTCAAATTCACCCACACGCTTTTCACTTGCGTGTAGTGCTC
>JBOGNS010000559.1:0-2480 GCA_050747305.1 Candidatus Acidiferrales bacterium
CCGTTGGGTTGCGGCCGGCTTGGCGAATCCTTTTGCGCTTTGTGCTAGTTCATCTTATGCAATGCGCCCGCCTTGCCTGTGCCGCTTCCCCTGTGAGAAGCGGTAGCTAAAGGCAAAATACCGGCGATAAGTCACAGCGCGCATTTGACTTGAACCGTGAGCACTTTATGAGAATGCCCGGCGCTTGTCAAATGCCATTTCCACACGAATTTTGCGATGCGCGCGAATTCGGCTAAAATAGCTGGTTAGCTTGCTGGCGTTGGGGGCGCTGGGTCACGCTTCGGCGTTCTCTCGATCGGAGTCCCAACCCGAATGCAGGATGAAACCAAGCCGCTCGACGGCGGCGTTAGCGCCGCGAGTGTATTCGAATCGCCCCAACCATTGGCGTGGGACGACGAGGATGAATACCGCCCCGAGCCGCCCAAGCCGGTTGGCCCGCCTTATTGGCAGGACGGCAAGCCGCGCATCGGCATCCATACTTCGATTGCGCGCGAAGTGACGCAAGCGCTGGAAAGCGCCCACAACCTCGGCGCCAACGCCCTGCAAATTTTCTCCGCCAGCCCGCGCATGTGGCCCTCCACCGGCGCGTCGCTGGTGCCGGAAGCGGTGGCCGCGCGCTTCCGCGAGCGCCGCGAAGAGCTGCGGCTGGGCCCGCTGGCCATTCACGACAATTACTTGATCAACTTGTGCTCGCCCGATCGCGTCTTGCGCGTCCGCTCCATTCAAACCTTTCACGATGAAGTGGTGCGCGCGCTGGCGCTGGGCGCCGATTACCTGGTGACGCATCCGGGCGCTTGCATCAATGGCGACCGCGGCCGCGCCATCGAGCTGGTCGCGCGGGGCATCAGTCACGCGGTGCGCGGCATGGCCCCTGCGCTGGCGCGCGGCGGAACCGCGGGCAACGGCCTGCGTATCCTGCTGGAGAACACCTCCGGCATGGGCACCTCCCTCGGCGCAAAGATGGAAGAGCTTGCCGCGCTACTCAAACACTGCGAGGGTTTGCCTGTGGGTGTGTGCATCGATACGGCGCACCTGTTCCACGCCGGCTACCCGATTCACACCCCGGAAGGCTTGGAGCAGACGCTGGAACGCATCGAGCGCACCGTGGGCCTGCGCAACGTCTTCATGTTTCACGTCAACGATTCGAAGACGCCGCTGGGCTCGCGCGTGGATCGCCACGCCAGCATCGGCAAGGGGCACATCGGACTCGAGCCGTTTCGCCGCATCCTGAATCATCCGCTGCTCGCCAGCCGCGCCTTTGTCCTGGAAACGCCCATCGATAAGCCCGGCGACGACCGCCGCAACGTGGCCGCACTGTGGCGCCTGCTCGGCATCAAAGCCAAACAAGCGCCGCATGCCAAAGATGGGTTCACGATGTACTCGAAAGCTCGCAGCCGGCAGTCCACAGCCAACAGTCGACAGCCCACAGCTAACAGCCGACAGTCGACAGCTAACAGTGACCGGAAGTTGCGGCGCCGTCGGGTTGCAAAGAGAGCAGCGGTGGGGCGCAAGCGGAGCACACGGAAACGGACTCGCTCCGCGCGAATGGCGGCAGATTAGCCCTAGTCCCGAGTACCGAGTCCCCGAGTCCCGCCTGATCTAAACTGTGGACTGTCGGCTGTAAGCTGTCAGCTTTGAGACAAACACTGAGGTAGCCTCACGGTGGCCGAGTACGACCCACAACGTATCGAAGCAAAGTGGCAGAAGCGCTGGGAAGACGAGGGCGCTTTTCACGCCGACGCAGATTCGGCTCGCCCCAAGTATTACGTGCTGGAGATGCTGCCCTATCCTTCCGGCACGCTGCACATGGGCCACCTGCGCAATTACTCCATCGGCGACGCGGTGGCTCGCTACAAGCGCATGCGCGGCTTCAATGTGCTGCACCCGATGGGCTTCGACTCCTTCGGCCTGCCTGCGGAGAATGCCGCCATCCAGCGTGGCGTCCATCCACGCCAGTGGACCAACTCCAACATCGACGAGCTGAAGGACGCCTGCCGGCGCTTCGGCTTCAGCTACGACTGGCGCCGCGAGATTTCCACCTGCGAGCCGGATTACTACCGTTGGAACCAGTGGTTCTTCCTGCGCATGCTGGAGCGCGGCCTGGCGTATCGCAAGAAGAGCCGCGTGAACTGGTGCCCCGAGTGCTGCACCGTACTGGCCAACGAACAAGTGGTGGACGGTTGCTGCTGGCGCCACGAAGACACGCCCGTCGAGGCGCGCGACATCGAGCAGTGGTTCCTGAAGACTACCCACTACTCCGAGGAATTGCTGCGCGACATGGCGGAATTGGAAGGCGGCTGGCCGGAACGCGTGCTTACCATGCAGCGCAATTGGATCGGCCGCTCGGAAGGCGCGCGCGTCAAATTCGAAGTGGATGGCGCGCCCGGCGAGGCCGTGGAAGTTTTTACCACGCGCATTGACACGATTTACGGCGCGACCGCGGTGATTCTCGCCGGTGCGCATCCGCTCTCCGCCAAGCT
>JBOGNS010000560.1:0-9459 GCA_050747305.1 Candidatus Acidiferrales bacterium
CAGCAGTTCCCGTCGCCTGGGGCACGTCGCGCCTTCTTTCGCTGGTGATCCGATCCGCTCGGGGATTCGACAAGTTTCCAACGGTCGGCGCCGACTATTTTCTGTTATTGGTCGCCGTGGAAATTACGCTGGCGGCAGGCTGTCTAGCGGCCACAGGGACAAGCCTCTGGATAGGGGCGAAACGCGCAAGCGTCAGCCTGAGAGAGACCAATCACACCGTAGCGCCGCGCTCCCGAAACTGGATCATTGGGTTGGAGGTCGCCGTCTCGATTGCCTTGGTTATGGCCGCCATTGTGAGTGTTGTCGGCTTTCAAACTCTTTCCAACCAGTCGGGGTTTGATGGCCAGGCCGTGACGGCGCAGTTTACGGGTGGCTTTTTCAATCCCGAGTTGGACCGCATCTTGAGCCGGATTCGGGGTTCTCCTGGGGTTCAGGCCGTTGCTACGGCAAGTGCATTGCCGCTGTCCGGCTCCCGAGCAATGACGACCGTTAAGGCTGATAGTTCGAGTCGAGGTGTCAGGGAACTGCATGTTTGGATCATAATCGTGGATCTTCATTATTTCTCCGCCATCGGAACGAAAATTGTGCGGGGCCGCGACTTCCAGTCGGGCGATCGGGGGGGCCAGGTTTGTATTTTGAGCGCCAACGCAGCTTCCACGCTGTTTCCCGAGGAGGAACCGCTTGGCAAGCCTCTACGCGATCCGGCCTGCCTTGTTATCGGCGTTGCCGAGGACGCTCATTTCCGCTCCATGTCGGAGCCGGCCGACGCTGTGATTTACCGTCTGGTACGACGAACGTTGCCCTCGATTATTGTAAGGGCGGCCACGAGCGGGCTGGCGATCCAGGCGGTGCGCAACGCTGCGCAAGATAAGTTTCGCTCCATAGAACCCATCGAAGTGTCCGTCGACAAGGACCTTCGTCTGTGGAAATTGGTTACCATCTCGGGCACGCTTTGCGCTGTCCTTGCCGGAATCATCCTGGCGGTGGGATTTTTTGGGATCTTGTCGCTTCAAGTTGCGGAACGCCGGCGGGAGGTCGGGGTTCGAATCGCTCTCGGCGGCAGTGTAGCCCGTGTCTCTTTTGCATTGCTGACAAAGCTCGGCCCCGCCGTGATTATCGGTTTGGCCTGCGGATCGGCAGGCGCTTTGCCCGCAGCGGCTAAGCTCGCTGAACTGTACCACTTGAATTTTCAGGTGGTGATCGCCTGCTATCTGGGGAGCGTTGTGCTGCTCGGATTGTTAATGCTCGCCGCGGTGGCCGCGCCGCTCGGTCGAGCCCTTGCAATTTCGCCTGTTGAATGCCTCGCGGTTGAGTGAGAACGAGGAGTTGCACATGAACCTGGAAAAGGTCACACAGTTGTTCCTTATTGCCGTGTGCATCGTGTCGCTGACTGTGCTGGTAAAACACAATTTTCTGGGTAACGGAACCGGTGCGGGGAATATGGATGCGTATGCAGATACATTGGTGGGGCAACGCGAAACGAACATCCCCTCTGCGGTATGGCAAGCCTCGCAAAACAATTTGGTGCTACTCCTAAATTCGGACTGCCGTTTCTGCGACGAAAGTATGCCGCTATATCAAAAACTTGCCGCGCTGCGTCGGGGATACGGCGATCGGTTTTCCTTAGTGGCGGTCGGCGTAGAGCCTCCAGCCGTACTGCGTGAATATTTGCGGCGGAACAAGATTGATGTGGACAGCGTAGTGCAGGTGCGATCGGGCTTTGCCAACGTAAGGTTTACGCCTGCGGTATTCATTGTGAATTCGAACGGAGTCATTCAGAAAGCATTCCTGGGCAAACTCGACAACGGCAACGAAACGCAACTCTTGCATCTCGTAGCGGCGCTGAAACCTGTGTAGTGCTCTCCAGAAGGCCTCCTCGTACTGCCAACCTTTGGTACTTGACAGTCATTAACTGCGTAAGGTAGCGTGTGCCGCATCGGCCCCATATATCCCAACGTGGGACTGTAACCCGTTCCCTGGAAACGAAGCGCGCGTCACCGGATCAGTCTGCGTCGTTCCCCGGGAATGATTTTCATGTTTCAGTGAATTTCAGAGTGAGTATGAAAAGGAGGAAACCAACATGGGAAATAGAAGAAGTTTTCTGAAGGCGGGAGGCGCGATGGCCAGCGTCGGCTCCGTTGCTTTGGTCTCTCCGACTCTGGCGGACGGCCTGATCGCACCGGATCGGGCGGCTGACAAGACGGAAACGAAACCCCACCAACACCGGCCCCTTAGCGGCCCGCTGGCCAGCGCCACTGTCAGCTTCGGTCAGTGGTCGGCGGCGCCGCTCGACAGGTTCCCCAATCTGAATGCCCCGGTAGTCCCCAACCAGCATCAATTGACGCCTAACGAAGTCACGATCAAGGCCGGTGGCGCGGTAAACTTTATCATCGCGGGGTTTCACATCGTCCTCGTTTATGGTGATGGAACGCAAGCCGCGGACATCAACATAAATGCCACTGTTCCTCCAACGGTTCCTCTAACACCTGCCGGGCCGCCGCTGATTAACGACCCCAACAACCGCATATACCGGGGATTGGATCCCAGCCTGCAACCGCAGGATCGCGTCGAAATCGTGTCTTTTCCCAATCCGGGCACTTTCCTCGTAATCTGTGGAGTGCGTCCCCATTTCGTCAACGATGGTATGTTCGGCTTCGTGAGAGTGATTCCTTAAAGGCAGAAGAGCTGATCGCAGTTGAACCGGGGGCGGAGTGCCCTATTACCGTGGGAAATCCATCCGCCTCAGCAGCCCAGCGAAGCGCGGGTCTGAGCGCAGCGCGTCCAACCGAGGGTCCACCTGGAGAAATGCCATCATCCAGAAGCGCTCGCGGTATGCCTTCTCCAACCAATCGAAGGCCTCATCGTTTTGACCCAGCCCCGCGTAGATGAGCGCGGTATGATAGGGCGGGATATAGCGGTGGCGAGACATCGCCTCCAACTTCGCGAGCACTTCCCGCGCCTCGCGCTTTCTGCCTGCCAGGGCATAGGCGTGCCCCAGCCACGCCATCCGGCTCGCGTTACCTTGTAGCTCCAAAGCCTTCTGACTTTCCACGACCGCCTGATCGAACATACCCTTTTGCTGATACGCCTGCGCCAGGAAGCCGTGCGCTATCGAGAAGTTCGGCTCCATCTCCAGCGCCTGCTGAAGCTGCACGATGGATTCGTCGGTCCGGCGCGCGTACAAGAGAAACCACCCGGCATCCGCTTTCACATTGAGGGAGACCGGGTCGAGTTGTTGCGCCTTCGAAATTTCGGCCAGCGCTGCGTCGAACTGCCCCACAGCGACGAAATACATCGCGTAAGCTTGATGCGCCGTCGCGGAATTCGGGCTTAATTCGACGGCGCGTTGGAATGCCTGCCGGGCGCCCGCCCAATCGCGGTCATAGAAAACTTTTGTCCATCCCAGCGCGCAATGAGCCTCCTCGAGCGCGCCGTCCAGTTCCACCGCTTTGCGCGCTGCCTCGCTCTGCCGAGGATAAGCGTGCTCCGGCCGCAGCACGCTGAAGTTTCCGAGCAGACCGTAGGCCCTGGCCATTCGGGCATAGGGCTTGGCGTAGCTCGGGTCCTTGTCAATCGCTTGCTGAAAATACTCGATGCTTTTCTTCATCCCGGCTTCCGTGAGCTTGTCGAAAAAATAGAGACCCTTTAGATAAGCCTCATGCGCCTCCGGGTTGATTGGGCGGGAGCTGGCCAGGCGCATCTGCTGCGTGGCATTCAATCGCAGCGCGATTTCCTTGGCGATGGCGCGCGCTACTTCGCTTTGCAGCGCCAGCACGTCGCGGAGTTCGCGCTCGTAGGTGTGGGCCCAAAGGTGGGTCTGGTCGCGCGCCTCGATCAGTCTGGCCGTGATGCGCACACGGCCGTTTGCGCGGCGCACACTGCTCTCCAGCACGTAGTCCACTCCGAGTTCGCGGACGATCTGGTCCAGCGGTTTACTGCTGCGCTTGTACTGCATGGCTGAGGCGCGCGCGATCACGCCCAGGCGCTCGGGTTGCAGATTGGCGAGCTCCGTGATCATCTCCTCGGTCAAGCCATCGCTGAAGTAGTCCTGCTCCGCGTCATTGCCCGGATTCTCGAAGGGCAGGACGACCAGGTTCACCTTGCCTGCCCGAGGCGATCGTGCGGGCCAGATGCGGTCACGGGCCACGTAGGCGGCTGCGCTGAGCAGAGCACACAGGCTCAACACCAGCGCAAGCAACCTCCACGAATGAAAACGCGGCCGACCTGCGTGCGCCGATTCCTTTTCCTCAGTGTGCGGCCGTCGGGCATTCCACCAGGCCTCCAGCTCCCCTCGGTAAGCGTATACGGTGCCTCGCTTCTTATGAAGATGCCGCCGAATTGGCAAGCCTTCTTCCGCTTCCCAGCGATGCACCGTGCGCACGTCCCGCTTCAGGTACGCCGCGATCTCTTTCCAGGAGTCCAGGCGGTCGCCATCCGTTGGTTTGGTTGCAGGTGCAGTGGGAGGCCCGTCTGCGCTCATGCTCATATCTCTGGAACCGGAGGTAAGCTGCGCTGATTATAGCCGTTCCTGACGCGTGGAAATCACCCTGGCCATTTTCCTCGGCCCTACTGGACCGATGTGACATTCTACGCACAGCCTGTGATGTCACTTGTGGTGCGTCGCCAGCCCTGCCATTCCTGAGCGCCAGGTGAAACAAGTGCAGCCCTGGGCCACTGTCACCTCTTCAATCGGGAAAGGCCGGAATCACAGGAGCTGGAGCGCCGGGCCTGTCGCTGGGCTCTTACTTCTTCTTTCGTTGGCTCTTGCGACGCATCTGCTTCGCGCCCAGACTCTTGGCAAGCCGTGCGACCAGGTTAACGTCCTGCCGACGACCACTGGCGAACCGCTGACTATCGCACCCGTCGATCTTCCCGACATAGACTGTTCCATCCAAGAATGGAATGCCGCTCCACCCAAGCCGCTCCTCACACTGCTTTGCCCGCCGGAAGCCGTCTTTGCTCCGCTACGCGTCTATCTACGGCTTTCTTGGATGAAGCCGGAAGACGTCCCCACCGACGTTGCCAGAATCATCGTTCGTCCCGGAGCGCCGACAAAAATCCGCACCAACAGGACTGCCGTGATGGTGCGCCTGGATGTCGCCCGGGAAACGGGCCAGAATCCAATGCCCACATGGGTCCGCTTCAACGGCGTGGTCGATGTGGCGCTGATCAACGATTCTCCACGTCCCTGACCGGATTTTGCGCGCAAGTCGGTCCTTGAGAACAATCTCGCTTTGTTGACATCCTCGCTGAGCTTGCTCTTGAATCTGGAATTTTGAATCTCTCTGCTTGCGGCCCCGCCGCGCTGTCCAAAAAGGATCGGATTCCGGCGCTGTGCGAGCGGCGGGAGTGGCAACCCCTTCTCAAATCCCAGCGGCAGCCCCAGTCCAACGGTCTCCGTCGGCATGTCCCGCGCCTGTTCGCCTGGAACTCGCAGCATGTCAGCGCTGCGGTGCATCCCAGTCAATATTAGGACATTCCCTCGGCCGACCTCATTTGCGCTCCCAAACCCTTTCGCGTTCGCAACTTGGCCAGCCAGGTCGTGCCGGCGCGAAAACTTGCGCGGCATACAGTAATTACCCTATGGAGTGCACCCACGAAACTCGGTATACGTTTGGCCTGTGCCGCGTTATTCTCTTTGCCAGTGCCTCGGGGACCGGGCGCACTGGGGGACGTGCTCTGAGGGGGCCATTCCCGTGGAAAGAAACGATGCGGTAATACGATGAACTACGGCCGCGAATGAAACCTGTGCGAATTCTGATTGCTGACGACCACGAGCTGATCCGCAGCGGCCTCCGTTCTCTTCTCCGCTTGCGCGCCGGCTGGGAAGTCTGCGGCGAGGCCACCAATGGCCAGGAAGCCGTCGAGCAGGTCAGGCAACTCAATCCCGACGTCATCGTGCTGGACATCACCATGCCCGTACTCAACGGGCTGGAAGCGGCTCGCCTCATCAGCAAAGAGGCCCCGCGAACCGCCATTGTCATCTTGAGCCAGCATGCGCCTCAGGGAATGTCCGGGCGCGCCTTCGAGGCCGGCGCCCAAGCTTACGTATCCAAGTCTGACGTCGCCTCGGAATTGCTCACTACCATCGATAGCGTGCTCAACCGCGACGACCATCGGCCGCGTCACGGCAACAATTCCGCGTCGGGCTGAAGAGATTGCCTGCAGTTCCTTCCCTTTGACGCCCAGTCATGTGACCCGTTGTCCAAGCTCCCGCCGGTTGCGGGCGTGGAGAAGAAAACATGCGCTCACATCATCGCCGAAGGTGGCTCTCCCCACGGTTGCTTGCGTCGCGCATTGGCGTGCTCCTGTTGATCGTTTCATGCGCAGCCAGCCTCTCCGCGCGAAGAGCCGAGCTTGCGGCGCAGTCGCCGTCCCCTTCCGAATTCGAGGTCAAGGCCGCCTACCTCTACAATTTCGGCAAGTTCGTCGAGTGGCCGGAGCCGGCGTTGGCGCAAGGCGACTCGTTCGCCATCTGCGTGCTGGGGCGCGATCCCTTCGGGCCGATCCTCGACACCACACTGGCTGGACAAACCCTGAAGGGCAAGCCGGCCGTCGCCCGCCGCATCGCCCGCGTTCAGGATGCCGCCGGTTGCCGCATCCTATTCATTAGCGCCTCCCAGCGCGCGCAATTGGCTCACATCCTTGCCGCCGTTTCGGGCCTTCCTGTGCTCACCGTGAGCGATATCGAAGGATTCGCGGCGCGCGGCGGCATGGTGCAATTTGTGCTGGAGGATTTCCGCGTGCGCTTTGAATTGAACGTGGCCTCCGCCGCGAGCGCCGGTCTAACCTTCAGCGCCCAGTTGTTGCGCGTAGCCAAATCCGTAAGGGGTGCGCCATCCGAAATCTGACCATTCCGCCGCAGGCTGCTTCCATCGCGCGCAAGCTCACGTGGACCAACATGCTCGCGAGCAGCGTGGCGCTGCTCGTCGCTTGCGCCTCCTTCTTTGCCTACGACCTGATCACCTTTCGCGAGAGCATGGTGCGCCATCTCTCCTTGCAGGCAGAGATTATCGGCTCCAACAGCAACGCCGCGCTAATTTTCGACGACGACGCCGCCGCCGAGCTCACGCTTTCCTCCCTGAAGTCCTTCCCCCACATCCTCTCGGTCGAAATTTACACACCCGACGGCCGGCCTTTCGCCGGCTTCCGTCGCGACGGCAGCCAGCCCCCGCCGCTGCCCCGCACTCCGCAAGGCGCGCGCGATGTTCACTGGTTTGGCCGCAACGAGCTGGGGTTGGTTCACTCCATTATTTTCGACCGCGCCCACACCGGCACGGTTTACATCCGTTCTGACCTGAGCGAACTGACGGCGCGGCTCATCCGCTACGCCATCATTGTGCTGCTGGTGCTGATGTCCTCCTTGCTTGCCGCCTTGCTGATCTCGCGTATCTCGCAGCGCGCCATTTCCACGCCCATCATGAACCTCGCGGAGCTGGCGCAGATGGTTTCCCGCCGCAAGAACTACGCCATGCGAGCCCGGCCGGACGACCGCGGCGATGAAGTTTCCGTCCTCATGCACTCCTTCAACGATATGCTGGTGCAAGTCCAGCAGCGCGACGGCGCCTTGCGGGAAGCCCGCGACAAACTCGAATCCCGCGTCCGCGAGCGCACCGCCGAGCTTCAGTCCGCCGAGGCAAGCTTGCGCTCCCTTTCCGGCAAGCTGATGCAATTGCAGGATGAAGAGCGCCGCCGCCTGGCGCGCGAACTGCACGACAGCTCCGGACAAGTCCTCGTCGCACTGGCCATGAACCTCACTGTGATTCAAGCCGAAGCCGCCAACCTGAGCCTTGCCGCCGTGAAGTCCGTCGCCGATTCCCAGCGCATGGTGCGGCAACTCAGCAACGAGCTGCGCACCATCTCTCACCTCTTGCACCCCCCGCTGCTGGACGAAGCAGGGTTGGAAACCGCGCTCAAATTGTCCGTGCAGGGCTTCTCGGAGCGCAGCGGCATCCGCACCCATCTCACACTCTCTCCGGATTTAGGGCGCCTCTCTCGTGAGGTGGAAACCGCGCTGTTCCGCATCATCCAGGAATGTCTCACCAACATTCACCGCCATTCCGGCAGCAGCGAGGCCAGTATTTCGCTCACTCGCGACGCTACGGAGGTGCGCCTGCGCGTCAGCGATTACGGCAAGGGCATGCCCGCCGGCGATGCCCAAGCCCGGCCCGGCGTGGGAATTGGCGGGATGCGCGAGCGCGTCGCGCAATTGGGCGGCCAGTTCGAAATTTCTTCGGGCGTCAGCGGCACCATCATCACCGCGGTGCTGCCCGCTCAGCCCGCGGCGCTGCACGCCGAACCGATCCCTCTCGGCGACTCTTCGGCCCCGGACGCTAGACAAAAGCTGGCTTAGTGGGTCGGTGGGTCTGAAGGCGGATCGGGCGTCGCAATTTTATGCCGCGTATCCACCGCGAAGTGTACATACTTGGTCAGCGTGTGCCGCCGGTGCCAGCGTTTGCCGCGCTCGTGCGCATACACGTCCGCCGCCGACGGCAGCCAGTACGCCCCTTTGCGTTCCTTGAACTCCACCGGCCCGTACTCGATCACCATGTGCTCGCTTTCGAAGCCCACCTCGGTGAGCGGCGCCATCAGGTCGGTTTCCAGCCGCAGGATCTGGTAGCTATTGGCGGCAATCCACGCCCGGCCCTTCAGCGGAAGCCGCGCCGACCCGCGATGGTTGCGATATGCGCGGATGCGCGGCTGCATATCGCTGCGCTGCCGGAAATAGACGAACCACACCGGCTCGCCCTGCCAGCTCCCTTGCCCTTCGCAGCGCATCTCGAAATCGCCGGCATAAAATGGATGGAACACCAGCGCCATCGCCGCCAGGCCCGTGGTCGCGATGCCGCCCACAAAGCTGCCGCCAATCAGCCCGTCGCGGTACTCCTCCACCCACAGCAAATGCGGCTTGGGCCGCTGAATCGAGAACATGTACTCATACTTTGCCCGTTCCGTCCGCCCGGGCCGCCCATACGCATCCACGTAAGTGTGGATGATCTCCTCCGCCGCGTTCACGTCGCGCAGATTGTCCACCAAGTCCATCACCCGGCGGCCCGTACGTTCGACCACTTGATCCTGCGCGCACGCTACGTCGCGAAACACCGCCGGCGGCGTTTCATCCACATCCTTCGGCTTCCACTCCCGCGACACCGGGATCTCCGCGCCCGGCGCCAACTCCCCGCCCAGCGATGCCAGCGCCTGCACCCGCGCCCCAGCCTGGGTAATCCTCTGGCCTTCGGCCGGCTTGCCTCCGTTGGATGACGGCGGTGACGCTGCGCCCGACGCTGCCGGCGCGGCAGTGGTTTCAGGCGGCGATGCACCCGTCGCGCCTCCCCCATCGGGCGAGCCGAGCCGCAGTTGCCACATCATGCGCCGTGCCGCTTCGGCGTCCGGATGCTCTGGGTAATCCAACTGGAATTTCTCCAGAATGTCAGCGGCCTGCTTGCGTTCCCCTTGCGC
>JBOGNS010000561.1:0-4431 GCA_050747305.1 Candidatus Acidiferrales bacterium
GCATGTAGGCGTCGCGGTTGTTGTCGTGGCCCACGTAGGGATGATAGAGCCACGGCATCGGTGAGTATTCGTATTCCGTGCCGACGTTCTTGTTGTACCAGTCGATCACTAGCACCTGCCCATCGGGATTCACGGAAGGCGCGAGCAGGAACACCACGTTGTCGAGGATGCCCTGGATGTAGGGAGAATTTTCTGTTGCGAGGCGGTGCACCAGCTCGAGCGACATCTGCGTCGAGCCGATTTCCGTGGAGTGGATCGTCAGCGTGATCAAAATCACGGCGGGATTGCGCGCTGCGATTTCTTCCGCCTCCTTCTCGCTCAGCTCATACGGATACGCCAGCCGCTTCTGATCGGCCTTGATTTGCTCGAGCCGCGCCAGATTCTTGGGTGACGAAATTGTGAGCAGCAGGAATGGGTGGCCGTTGGTGGATTTCCCGAGTTCCTCTACGCGCACGCGGTCTGAGGCGCGCGCGGCCATGTGCATGTACTCGACCACTTGCGGCCACGTGGCCAGCTTGCGGTCCGTGCCCACGCGAAAGCCGAGATACTGCTCCGGCGCGGCCAGGCTCTGCGCCAGAAGGGGCGCCGCCAAGGCTATCGAAATGGCCAGCGCCGCGGTCATCGCGGCCAACGCGCGCATCCTGTGCATCGTTTTCACTGCTTGCTCCTTCTTTTTCCGAAACGTAGGGGCAGGCCCCTGTGCCTGCCCTTGTTCACGGCTCGCGCACGAGAACCGCGAGCAATACTTCTCCATCTCCCATGTTCACCGCTCCCCCAAATAAGGGGCGGCCACAGGGGGCCGCCCCTACGGACGGCCTATCGCCGGAAACGGTTGCGCGCTCATACACGGATGAGCTCCAGGCGCTCGTGGAGACGGTTCTGACTCTCCACGGGAATTGCGGCGAGCCGCGCGCGCGGCCACCCGGCCGAGCCGCGCCATCTTAAGCGTCGCGCGCAAATCACGCAATGTGTGGGCGAACGCGCCGCGGCGCCGTCAGGTCACCAAGGCGGGCGTCGTGCGCATCAGCGCTTTCGCGCCACCAATAATGCGTGCCGATGCGAAAGTGCGAAGCGCGGACCGCGCAGCACGCGGGCGCGGAAGCCCGCGCGCTGCAACCATCGAGCGAGTTCCCCGCCGCGATAGGTGCGCTGGCGGTGGACTTCCATGGACCGGCGCGCGCGCCGGCGCGCCTGCGAAAGGATAACCATGCGACGCACCATCGACCGCCGCAGCGCGTCTTCGCGGACGGCGACATTCACGCGAACTTTTGCCGCTCGAATCACAATTTCGCGCGACACTCTGCGTGTGCCAAGCGGCTCCGCCGTATCGAAAACCAGGAGCCCTCCGTCGCGGAGCGCGCGATGCACCCTGCGGAACATTCCTCGCACCTCGCGCGGCCCCATCAAGTAGTTGAATCCCTCGCCCAGCGCGGTGACCGCATCGCAGGGCGGAAGCGCCGTGGTCTTCATGGAACCGCAAATGAATCTCGCGCGCGGCGCCCGCCGGCGGGCGAGGGCAATCATGGCGCGCGAAATATCCACGCCCACCGCGTGGTAATTGTGGCGCGTGAGCTCGCGCGCCCACCCGCCCGGGCCGCAAGCCAGATCCACCACCGTGCCGCGGCGCACACCATTGCGCCGCAGCAGAGCGAGCAACGCCGCAGCCCTGCGAACAGAGATGTGCTCGTATTTTTTCTGATGGATGGCGGCGAGTTCGCGCCCGTAGAAGGGTGACGGCATCACAGGTAACGCAGCCCGCCCCGCTTGAGCCTGCTGCGAGATTGTTTGCCCGCGCAATCAATCGGCGGCGCCGGCGGTGGCCAGTCGCAACTTGGCCTGGCGGGCGGCTTCGCGCAGCAGCGGGTCGCTGTGCTGGAGGCACTCATCGAGCTGGGAGGCCAGCGACCGCAGCCCGAGGCTGCCGATGGCGTAGGCGCCGCACGATTTCAGCCACGGGTCGTCGCTGGCAATCAGTTCGCCCACCGCTTCTTCGGTGCTGCGCACTTCCTCACCGACGAACTGGTTCGCGCGGCGCACGCGGTCCTCGATGCTGACCGCGCTATCCAGCAGCGGCACCAGCATCGCGCGCAACTGCGGCTTCAGCACATTCTCGAGAAACTCCAGCGCATTATCGTGGATCACCGCGTCCTGCGACTGCACGCCAAAGTACGCGCTGTGCAGGTCGTACTCCGGATAGAGC
Organism: Candidatus Acidiferrales bacterium; assembly: GCA_050747305.1. Classification (GTDB taxonomy): domain Bacteria; phylum Acidobacteriota; class Terriglobia; order Acidiferrales; family UBA7541; genus JBOGNS01. The sequence goes on from JBOGNS010000561.1 coordinate 2,201, forward strand.
AGCCCCAGCAGCCGGAAGATGCGCTCCACTTCGTTGGCCAGCGTTTCGCGCAGCGCTCTCACCACCGGGTCGTCGCTATCCAGATCGTGTCCCAGCGTGCCCAGAATCTGGTAGGAGCGGTAATGCCCCATGATTTCCGCGGCCAGCACGCTTTCGATCATTTGCTTATCGAGCGTCACGTCCGGATGCTGCTGCCGCAGCTTATTGAGCGCGGAGATTACCCGGAGGCGCAGCACGGTATCTGTCTCAAATAGATGAGACTCCAAAATGCGCGCCACAACCCCCGGCTTGTCCATGCGCACAAAGAGCACGGGAATCTCGCGCCGCACTTCCAGGGGAACCTCAGGATCGGCGAAGTGATCGCGCAGCGCGCCGAGGATGCGCGGGCCCATGGCGCTCAATGCGTCCACGGCCTCGGCGGTGAATTCCGGGTCGGCAATGCGATCCAGCACGCGCGGGACAAAGCGGCGCCTTCCCAGCCTGGCAACCGCCGCAATGGCTGCGCGCACGACCTCCGGATCTTTGTCGTTCAGCAGCAGGCGCAATTGGTCTTCGAAATCGTCCGGCAGCACGGGCAGCAGCCGCGCCGCCTCCAGGCGCGTGCGCGCGCCCTCCTTGCCGGGCTCCTTCACCATGATGTCAAGCAGCACGCGCGCCGCGTTCAGGTTCTGCGAGTCGCCGGGCCGCGCGAGGAAGGCCACCATCGCGGAGCGAATGGAAAAGTCGGGGAAGTCGCCGAGCTCCTCGATGCGCACCAGCGGATCAATATGCGAGTGGTGCGTGAGGTAAAGCAGCGCCTCAGTGCGCACACTGAGGTCCGGATCATGAATCAACTGCTCGGCCTGCGGGAGCACGCTGCGGTCGCCGGCCTCGCTGAGCACGGCCAGTGCGCGCTGCCGCACTTCGGGCGAAGGATGCCGTAGCAAATCGCGAATGGCTGGGTGCGCGGCGCGCTGCTGTCCCAACCGGAACAAATCGAGCGCGTAGAGGAGTTCCTGCGGGTCGGTGGCGACCAGGTTGGCCGCGAATATCTCGGTGGTCGAACGGTCCAGCACCGGCGCGCTGGCGCGCTCCGCATCGAGGCGATGCTGGCGGATGCTTTCGCGCAATGTGGAGACATACTCGCGCCGCGCGGCCAGCGCGATGCCCAGCCAGCCCACCCCGTAAACAATCACAACCCAACTGATCTGCTGGGGCGTCCAGCGCAGTTGGTCGGCGAAGAGCGCCAGCAGCGCGCCGGAAACGCCGTCGCCGCTGCGCCAGATAAAGGTGTCGATGAACGATTTGGCTTGAATCTTCAAGTCCGCGGAAACCGGCAGATAGAGCAGTTCCGTGGAAGTCTTGTCAATCGAGTAGCGCAACACTTGATCGCTGCCGCGCAGGAACATGGCGGCAAGCAGAGTGCCCGCGAGCAGAACAAAGATTTCTCCCGTCAGCAGGGCCACCGGCAAAATAAACAGCGCGGGGCCGATGCCGAAGCGGCGCAGCACGCGCGAGGTAAATACCAATTGTGTGCCGAGGCAAATCATGCCGGTAGTCAGGTAGAAGCGGCCCCAAAAGGCCGCCACCGCGTTCTTTTCCGGAATGTATTCGCTGGAAATCGCGGTGAACTGCCAGTCCACCGACTTGGTTACCAGCGAAGAGATGAAGATAACGCTGGCGATGATAATCAAATAGCGCGACGAGAGGATCAGCCGCATCATCTCAGCGAGGCTGCCGGTTACTTCCGCCTCGGCGGTATCGCTCTCGGCGGCGACTGCCGGCGGCCGCTGGCGCCAGATGAAAAACACAATCACGCCGCACAGCGCGATCGAGCCAATCATGCACAGCATCAGGTTCTCGGTGCCGAGGCGCTGCGCGAGCAAGGCAGCCAGTAACCCGCCGAACGATGCGCCCACAATGGCGCCGATTGCCACCACGCTGAAGACTCGCTTGGCTTCGCGAATCGTGAGCACAAAATTGGCGAGCGTCCACACTTGCGCCGTCGCCAGCACGCCGAAAATGCCGATCCATACGTAAAATACGGGATAAAGCCACGGCTGGTAGTCGGAGTGGAATCGCGCCAAGTACCAAAACAGGCTGTACACGATGACGTAGAAACCGACACTCCCGATGAGCAGGTTTCGCAGGTTCGTCTTCCGCGAAATCAGCACATATCCTGCAACCACGAAGCCCACTGAGACGGCGATCACAATGTCGGCATAGGGAAGTTTGCTGGCGCGGTACACATC
>JBOGNS010000562.1:0-5070 GCA_050747305.1 Candidatus Acidiferrales bacterium
GCTTGATCCAATGGCTTTGCGAGCGCGGCGTGGAATCGGGCGTTCACGCCGGCTACCGCACCTTCCGCTCGCCGGAGCGGCTGCGCCGCGAAGTGGCGGTGTTGCGTGAGGTGCTGGGCGATCAGCCGCTCGGCGGACGGCAGCACTATCTGCGGTGGTGTCCCGAAACCTGGATCCACTGGGAGAACTGCGGTTTGAGTTACGACAGCAGTGTGGGCTTCGCCGACCGCATCGGGTTCCGCGCGGGCACCTGTATCCCCTACCGGCCCTGGCTGCTGGCGCTGAACCGGCAGGCGGACCTGCTGGAGATCCCGCTGCTGGTGATGGATCGTACGCTGCTGGAGTCCATGAAGCTGACAGCGACGGAAGCGCTTGCCGCGGTGCAAGACTGCCTGGCGCGCTGCCGCGCCGTTGGCGGCGTCTTCACCATCCTGTGGCACAACACGAATCTGCTTGACCGCCATCACCGCTCGGTATTCTGCGAAGTGCTGGAACGCTGCAATGAGTTCCAGGAAACGCTGCCCCCTGATGCCCTCAGCAGTGCGCCGCCCTCGGGTGATGCTGCCGGCCGGGCGCCTAGGAGTCCGATGGCGTGACATGGCGATAGAAACCAACATCGGACGATTGGCCGCGGTCACACTGTTCTTCGCCATCGCGCTGGCCGGCATCAGCGCTATGTTCACGGAAGTTCCGGTGGGGCTGCCCGTGGCGGCCTTGCTGGGGCTGGGCGGATTTCTGTATGTGGCGATCCGCTGGCCGGAACTGTTTCTGGTGGCGGCGGTGTTTGCGCCGCGGTGGAAGACGTACTGGCCGCTCAGCACGGTGGCCCAAGTTGCCGACCTTACGGTGGTGATGCTGGTGGGGCTGTCGATCGGCGTGCTGTGGCGGCTGTTCATACACGTTGGGCGATTGGATCCGCGCAGCGTGCAGAAGCTCTTTTTCCGGCAAAGCGGCCCGGTGCTGACTTTCTTGCTGTTCGCCCTGCTGGTGGCGACCAGTTACACCTATACGGCCGCGCCCGACTACGGGGGCATGAAGCTAACGCGCTTCCTTTTCATCGCCACACTGTTCTTCCTGGCAGCCTTCTTTCTGATCTTTACCGAGCAGGATTTTCGGCGCTTCCTGCGGCTATTTGTGGTCTTCGCGATGCTGACCGCATTGCAGTTGATCTCCGACGTGACGATGGTGGCGCGGGAGGAGGGCACGGACATCACCCGCATCGGAGCGGCATCGCTGCTGGGGATGGCCTTGATTATCGTGCTCTTTTATCCGCTCTTCTCTGCCGCCAAGTGGCGAGGGGTTTTCCTGCTCATCGCGTTGCCCGTGCTGACGGCTGGGCTGATCGCTTCAGCGGCACGCGGTCCATTGGTCGCTTTGGTGTTGGTGCTGTTGATTCGCGTAGTGGTTTGGGTGAAGCAGGGGCAGTTTGGCACAGCCGTGGCCTTGCTGGTTCTGTTCGTAACCAGCGCGGTGGCCATGTACTCGTTCGTGCCGGAAGAATATCTGGGCAAGTATACGGTGAAGATCCGAGAGCTGGCGCTGCTTCCGAGCGGCGAAGTGGATTCGGGGTCGGCAGGCCAGCGGCTGCGATTCTACCGCGCGACGCTCGGCGCGATTCCGGAGCATCCGCTATTGGGACGCGGCATCGGAAGCTGGAGCGTGTTTTACCTCGGATACGACCAGCGCGCCTACCCGCACAATCTTTTTCTGGAAGTAGCGTTTGAACAAGGACTGCTCGGACTCAGCTTCTTCGTCCTTTTTCTCTCCGCCGTTGCGGTTTCGCTGCTGTGGTTGCAGCGTGTGACGCGATACCGCTATCTGGCACTGGCCATGCTGGTGGTGTATTGCCTGGGGGTTGGGATGTTCAGCGGCGACTTGGACGACAACCGCATTCTGTGGTTGTGGATCGGCGTATCGCTTGCCGTGTGCCGGATGATACGCCTGCAACAGCATCATCGCTTCATTCGCCGCATCACCCCGGCGGAAGTCGTAAAGCGCGTCTATCCCCGTCCGGAGCTGGCGTACCCCTGGCCGGTGATGGAGCCGGAAGCGCGTCCCTGGTCCTCGGTGAAGCTAGGCCCGCGCTCCTGGCCTTCGATGAAGATTGGCTCTCCTCCGTATTGAGGCGACTGGTGGCAACGAAAGTCTGCGTAATGACATCGGCACATCCGCCGTTCGACGTGCGCATCTTCCACAAGCAATGCAAATCGCTGGCGCAGGCGGGCTACCAGGTGACGTTGATTGCTCCCGGCGCCGAGCGCGGTATGCGGGAGGGAGTTCAGCTCGAGCCGGGACCTCGCTGCGCAAACCGCTTCAGCCGCATGGTGCGCGGCACATGGGCCGTTTATCGGAAGGCGCGGCGGTTGGACGCTGATCTCTACCACTTCCACGACCCGGAACTGATTCCGGTGGCGCTGCTGCTGCGACTGGCCGGCAAAAAAGTGGTGTATGACATCCACGAAGATCTGCCGCGAACAGTTTCCTACAAACCGTATGTGCCGCGTCCGCTGCGAAACATGGTGTCACGCGCCGTGGAAGCGGTGGAGAACTTCGGCGCGCAATGGTTTACAGCCCGGGTAGCAGCCACTACTGCGATCGCGGAGCGATTCCGCCACGCCGAGCGAGAAGTCGCAGTGGTGCAAAACTATCCTCGGGTTGAAGAGATCGAATGCGCTCCGCAACGGGAGAAGGCCGCGCGCGGCGGTCCTCTGCTGTACACAGGGATGCGCATTACGCGAGCGCGCGGCGCGCAAGAAATGGTGCGCGCGATGGGTCTGCTCCCGCACTCGATTCCCGTACGGCTGGAGCTGGCCGGTGCCTGGGACCCCCCTGACCTGCACATGGAACTTTCGCGCATCCCGGGATGGGAGCGCGTGGACTACCGAGGGTGGCTGGAGCGCGAGGAACTGGCGCGGACACTGCGGCGAGCGCGCGCCGGCCTGGTGTTACTGCATCCCGAGCCCAACTACCTGGCTGCACAGCCGGTGAAACTATTCGAGTATATGTGCGCCGGACTGCCGGTGATTGCCTGCGATTTTCCCGTCACCCGCGAAGTAATCGAAGCAGCGCGCTGCGGCCTGTTGGTGAATCCACTCGACCCTGAGGAGATTGCCTGCGCCATTCAGTATTTGTGGACGCACCCGCAGCAGGCCGCCGAGATGGGGCGTCGCGGGCAGCAAGCCGTGCGCGAACGATTCAACTGGGCGAACGAAGAGCGAGCGCTGCTGGAATTGTACGGCCGCGTATGCAGCAGCGGAGCGGCGATCGGCGCGGCGCCGGTCGCATAGAAGTGAGGCGAAATGAAATTCCTGGTGCTGACGCAGTACTTTCCTCCTGAGATCGGCGCAACGCAGGTGCGCCTGGCGTCGTTGTGCTCGGAGCTGTGCCGAGCCGGGCATACCGTTGAAGTGGTCACTGGCATGCCCCACCATCCCACCGGGAAAATCTTTCCCGCGCATCGCGGCCGGCTGTACGCGCGCCAGCAGCTTTACGGCGCCACGGTACACCGCGTGTGGCTCTATCCGGGGAATGGGTCGAGCCTCCAGCGGCTGCTGAGCTACTTCACGTTCGCGCTGATGTGCCTTCTGGGCCTGGCGCGCGCCGCCAAACCCGATTATCTCTTTGTCGATTCTCCGCCGCTGTTTCTGGGGGTTTCCGGCTGGATGGCGGCTCGGCTACGCGGCGCACGCCTGATTTTCAATGTGGCCGACTTGTGGCCGGACTCGGTTCGCGACCTGGGCGTGATCCGCGACGGAACTTCTATACGGCTGGGGTACATGCTCGAGCGCTGGACTTATCGGCGCGCGGACTTCGTGACCGCCGTGACGGAAGGCATCCGCGAGACGCTGCTCACCTACAAGCGCGTGCCCGCGCACAAGGTCCTCTTCCTCCCGAACGGCGTGGACACGCAACTCTTCGCCCCGCGCCCGCCCGACCAGGCGCTGAAGCGCCGCCTCGGGTTGGCGGGTAAGCAGGTGGTTCTTTACGCCGGCAATCATGGCTACGCCGGAGCGGTGGAGCAGCTCATCTGCGCGGCATTTTTCCTGCGCGAGTCGCCGCTGATTCATTTTCTGCTGATCGGCGACGGCCCGGAAAAGGTGAAGCTCGCCGAAATGGCGGACGCGCTGGGCATCAGCAACGTGTCGTTTCACGACGCGGTGCCGCTGGAGAAGTTGCCCGCATACATCTCGATCAGCGACATGGCGCTGGCGACGCTGCGCAAGTCGCGCACCACCGAAGGCACCCGCCCGGCCAAGGTGCTGGTGATGATGGCGGCGGCCAAGCCGCAGGCAGTGGCGGCTTCGGGCGAAGCGGCGGCGCTGATCGAACTGGCTGAAGCAGGCGTGGTGGCGCCGCCGGAAGACTCGAAGGCCCTGGCGGGAGCGATTCGCGCCGTGCTGAGCGATCCAGCAGCGGCCAGAAGAATGGGCGAGAAGGGCCGCGCGTTCGTGAAGGCGCACTACGAATGGTCGGCGCTGGTGAAGAGCTGGCTGGCGCAACTCGACGGCACGGCACAGGCCGGCGAGAGGACGCCTGCGCCGGCCGCCCGGGAACGGAGGCTCCATGCTTCCTCATGATGGGGATGCGGCGCGTTTCACCACCACGCGCAGGCTCGCCGTGCTGGCCTTCGCCCTTGGCGTGGCCGTGGCGGCATGGGCCGCGAGCGGCGGGGCGAAGCCCGCCAAAAAGAAAGTCATCACGTGGGGCGGCAACACGAAGGAATGGAATCGCACGCTGGGGTTGGATGCCGTGCGCATGGGCTGCTCGAGCGCGCCGGAAGGTTGCATCGCCGCGGCAGAGACCTTGCGCCGGGCACAGGGGGCCGGCAAAGTGTTCTTGGCAATTCGGCTGGATATGACGCGGACGCTCAGCGAGGCGCGCCAGTACAGCCGCTTGAGCCTGAGCCATCCATTCCTCTACGAAGTCGGCTTCGACGATTTCGTCAGTCAGTGCCGCAAGCAAAAGCTGGCCACGCAAGCGCTTTCGTTGCTGCTGCGCGAAGTGGCGCGCGAACTGAAGGCGGAGAATCCCAAACTGCGCCTGGGCATTACGCTGTACACCGATCAGCTC
>JBOGNS010000563.1:0-3773 GCA_050747305.1 Candidatus Acidiferrales bacterium
CGCCGAAATGCGCGCCCTGGATGTCGTGCGGGCGGTCGCCGTGGCCCAGGCCGCGGTCCCGCTCGTTGCTGGTGATGGACTCGAGTTTCACGCTCCGTAGAGCGCCGCAGGAGTCGTTGAGCTCGAGACGGGCTCTGATTTCCACCATGCGGTGATTCGCCGGCCAGAGCACAGCCGGCGTCAACACCACGATGATGGAGGGCGACGCCGTATCGCCCACCGTCACCTGCACGGTATCGCTGGCGGTGTGCCCGTTGCCGTCGTCGACTGTCAGCGTGAAGCTGTGCGGGCCCAGCGCTACTTGCAATTGCACGCTGGCGCTTGCGCCCACCACGTTTCCGTTGGTGTCAGTCCACAAATAGGCTAGCGCGTCGTTATCCGGATCCGACGCCGTGCCGCTCAGTTGTACTTGCGCGCCGCTCGGTCCCGCGCATTCCACGGATTGATCCGGGCCGGCATCCACCGTCGGCGGCTGGTTGGTCACCGCTGGCTGCGTTATGTTCTTCAGCACGCCGAAGGTGGTAGCGGAATTGGCCGCCGCCAGCTCGGGGAAGTTGTCGCCATTCAAATCGGCCGCGGCAATCGCCAACGCCGGCCCGCCGGAGGCGAACGTCTTCACCGCCTGGAATGTGCCGTCCCCGTTGCCCGTGAGCACCGCGATCGTGGGCACCGAGCCATTACCTACCGCGAGATCGAGCTTGTTGTCTGCGTTGAAATCAGCGGCCACGATCGCCTGCGCCTGCACGCCGATCGGAATGCTCACGGCAGTGGCAAGAGCGCCGCTACCGTTGCCCAGCAGTATCGATACGTTGCTGCTGCCTACGTTGGCGGTGGCAACGTCGAGATGCGTGTCACCATTGAAATCGCCTGCGGTGATGCCAAACGGACGACTTCCCACCGGGAAATTCACCGCGGCGGCAAACGTACCGTCGCCGTTGCCGACCAGCAGCGAGACATTGCTGGTGAAGTCGTTGGCGGTGGCCACGTCCATATTGCCGTCGCTGTTGAAGTCCCCGGCCACCAGCGCGCGCGGGTTTCTGCCTACCGGGAAGCTCGCGGGCGCGGCAAAGCTGCCATCGCCGTTGTTCAGCAGCAGGGAGACGCCGTTCAGCGAGAAGTTTGCAGCCGCTAGGTCTTGGTCGCCATCATTATCGAAATCGGCGGCGGCGAGCGCCAGCGGAAGCGTGCCTGCCGCAAAGTTCACAGCCGGGCCAAACGCGGTGGTACCGCTGCCCAGCCGGATAGAGACGTTGGCCGAATTGGAGTTGGCCACCGCCATATCGAGATGCTGATCGCCATTGAGACGCGCCAGCAATACTGCGGTGGGACCGCTCCCCACAGGATGGTTCGTCGGCGCGCCGAAGGTGGCATCGCCATTGCCAAGGAACGCGGACACGTTGTTGCTGCTGAAATTCGCCGCCACAAGGTCAACGTTGCCATCTTCGTTAAAGTCACCGGCGGCGACGGCGCGCGGGTTTGTCCCTGCGGTGAAATTCACCGGCGCATCAAACGCGATGTCGCCCGGCGCCGCCAGCGCCACCGAAATCATGGTGAGAACTGCAAGCACGGTGCTCTGCGCGCGCAGCTTGACACGCGCACGACGCCGCCGTGCCCGGCCCACATTTCCGTCCAGCATACGTCTCATCGCCACCCTCCGCTCGTCGCAACTCATCACCCCGCCCGTGAAAACTTGCGCCGTAAGGCTGGTAGCCCGATTGAAACGACTCTCCCCTGAGCCGGTACCTATGTTCTGGTACGGCGCTTGCGGCCACAATGGGCCGTCCGTACTACTTTGCCGGCAAAGATTGAATTATCTAGGGGTTACGGCAGGCAAACGCTGCCCGGCAACGTCACTTGACGAGCGCGAATCGCGCGTCCGTTAATCTAGTACCCCGGCGTTGCGTCTAGCGCCAGCGCCACAGCATTAGCGTGCCACCGCTGTCGGCGGCCCAGCAATTGATCCAGCTTCCTTGTCTCATTCATTGAGGAATCGCCACAGAAAGGCCAAGAGCGGCCCGCATTATATCCTCACTATCGCGGGAGAGAACCGCCGTCAAGGCGCGAGACACAACAGGGTCGGTAGCCCGCCTTGTCCGCCCTACAACACGCACCGCAAAGCGCGTAGTGAAATGGATTGCTTGAGGAAACTGGAATTCTGGAGCCGAGGGGGGGACTTGAACCCCCGACCTGGCGATTACGAATCGCCTGCTCTACCAACTGAGCTACCTCGGCCCGCGTGCGATTCAATGTAGCATTGGCGCGCAAAACCCGTCAAACCGCAGAAAGAAAGCAGAAAATGGAAAATGGAAAAGAGTGATGGCGGCTTCCCATTTTCCATTTCCCTTTTCCATTTTCCGTCTTAGCTCTGGAACAAGTACATAAGCCAGCCCACTCCGATGGCTGCGGCGAGAAACACCAGCAGCGACCAAAACGTGTAACGCAGGCGGTCACGCATTGCACGGCGGCTCAAGAATGCGAAGGCCAGCGAAACGATCAGTGCGAAGAGCAACAACGCCTGGAAATGTGTGATCGCCAGTGTCATTCCGGCGTTTGCTCCCGCGAATCCGCCGGCGAACCTTCCGCATCAGCTTGCGACGGTGGCGACTCCGGCGATGCAGGCAATTCCCTGCCTGCCTCGGTCGCTGAGCCCAAGCGAAGCTGCGAGGCTTCATCCGCGCCGTCGGCATCAGGGCGGTTTGCGCTGGCATCAGCGCCGCTTTGCTGCGCGTCCGCAGCGGCAGACCCTTCCGCGTGCTCGTGCTCCTCCTCGGCGTGCTCATGGCCGCGCGCAATTCGATACGCATCGACTGCGGCCAGCACATTCAATACGCCCGCTGCGGCGAAGAACCGCGTGCCATAGTCACCGGCCGCGTGCGCCACATCGAAGCCGCCATTGGTGTACTTCTGCGCCAGATAAAAGAAAAGGCCCGCGCCGCAGTCCGCGAAGAATCCCAGCAGGTCGAAGAAATCATCCGCGGTCATCGCGAATAGGCGCCCGCGCAGCGCCACGCCGGTCCACGCCAGCGCAGCCACCAAAACGAGCACAGCCAGTCCGCGGCTCCACAGCCGCAGCAACAGATGCCCCGTGCCGGGCACCAACCATCCGGCGAGTCCGATGAGCACCGCGACCCTTGAACTGTAACGGAATTGATGCGGCATCGTGTGGCGCCGGCCTTCAGGCCGGCATTCTTGTATTGGCCTCACGCCAACAAGGGAATAATTTCCTTCTGCACCGACCCGGTCACGCGCGCCTGCCGGTGCGCTACGTACACATCCACCTCACTGCGGATGCCGAACTCCGGCAGGTAGATGCCCGGCTCAACCGAGAAGCAAGTGTGAGGGATCACCGGCCGCGTGTCTTTGGTTTCCAGGTTGTCCATGTTCGCGCCATTGCCGTGGACTTCCGTGCCGATGTTGTGCCCGGTGCGATGGATGAAGGATTTGGCGAAGCCGGCCTTGGAGATCACGTCCCGTGCAGCCTTGTCCACTTGCCAGCCCTGAATCGTGCGCCCTGCGTTTACCGCGTCTTGCACGAATTTTACGGCCGCGTCGCGCGCGTCGCGCACGATGTTGAAAACCTTTTCGTATTTCGCCGGCACTTTTTCGCCGAGGTAGCCGACCCACGTGATGTCGTAATAAACGCTGCCCGGCGCGCGCGTCTTGGCCCACATGTCGAGCAGCAGCAGGTCGCCTTCGCGGATCATGGCGCACGCGCCGTGCTTCGGCTCATAGTGCGGGTCACCGCTGTGCGGCCCCACCGCCACGATCGGTCC
>JBOGNS010000564.1:0-3601 GCA_050747305.1 Candidatus Acidiferrales bacterium
GGCATCACCATCATGGGCGCGGCGATGACCGAAGACCTTGTGGGCTGGACGCTGCTATTCGTGATTGTGCGGCTGGCGGAGGAAGGCGGCCTGCACGCGCGCACCATACTCGAGATTGGCTTCGGCGTGGGCTTGTTCCTGGTAATCGCGTACTTCTGGGGCAGGCCGCTGCTACGATTCTTGATGCGTTGGGTGGACCAGCACATCCGCCTGGAATACGCCACCCTGACCGCGATCGCGCTCTTCACCTTCACTTATGCCGCCACCACACAGTGGCTGGGCATCCACGCCGTTTTTGGCGCTTTTCTCGCCGGCGTCACGGTAGCGCGCTCGCCGGAGTTGCGCCCGCAAACCCGTGAGACGATTCGCGAGTTCAGCCTGGGTATCCTGACCCCGATTTTCTTCTGCATCGTGGGATTGCAGGCGGATTTCGCGGCGGTCGAAAACTGGCGCTTCTTTTGGATCTTGTTGCCGCTCGCAGTGGCAGGAAAAGTAATCGGGAGCCTGATGGGCGGCGCGCTGGGAGGGCTGCGCTGGATGGAATCGCTGACCATCGGCATCGGCATGAACGCGCGCGGCGCCATGGAATTGGTGCTGGCTGTGGTGGGTTTTTCTCAGGGACTGATTTCGCGCGAACTGTTTTCGATCATCGTCTTGCTGGCGATGACCACTTCGCTGATGACACCGCCCCTGATGCGGCTGTGCCTGGCGCGACTGCCCGTCACGGAAGAAGAAAAGGCGCGCATGGCGCAGACCAGCGGTGGCGTAACCACGGCGTGAAAACCGCGCTCTTGGCAAAAGGCGGCGCGCGGTTTCAGCCGGCGGCGGGATCCGTTCTGGTTTGCGCGGGGGCCGCAGGCGCGGCGGGTTGCGCTTGAGCGGCTGGCACGCCCGCTTCGACCTCCAGCGGTCTGATGCGACGAAACCTCCGCAGCGAAAAAAAGCGCTTGCGGCAGTTCTCGCAGCGGTAGGCTGGAATGCCCAGCAGGCGGTAGAACGACGACATGGCGCCGGGCGCCACGCGGTCACGCGCCACATTCTGCAAGTCCATGTTGCCGCAGCCGGGACAGTAAACGTAGAAAATGAAGCGCAGAGGCGCCACCCAGGCATAGAAACGATCGTCGCAAATGTGGCAGCGCCACGGCCGCAGGCCGCTGAGGCCGAGCACGTGGTCGATGGCGCCGCGGCGTCGCGAGCGCCGGCAGCGCTCACTGTGACAGTTGGGGCAGATCAAATGAATCGCCCTCCACCTGGGCCGCTACTAGCCTCACATTACGCTACCCGGTCGTCTTAAGGCAATCGGCACGCGCGCCCGCGTCGCTATGTGGCGCCGTGGGCATCACCGGCAGGCTTCTCTGCCCTGCGTTACAATACCCGCCGAGGAGCAATGCATGCCGGGATACACCGACCAGCACGCCAGCGCGGGCATCAAGAGCAAACTCCCAGCATTGGAAACGTGGCCCAACCAGTTCCCCGGCTACGACATTACGATACGCTTCCCTGAGTACACCTCCGTGTGCCCCAAGACCGGCCTTCCGGACCACGGAACCCTGACCATTACGTACCGCCCGCGCCGCCGCTGCATCGAACTAAAATCGCTCAAGCTGTACTTGCTCGCGTATCGAAACCTCGGCATCTTCTATGAGAATGCGGTGAACCGCATCCTGCGAGACATCGCCGACGCGGCCAAGCCAGAGTGGTGTACGGTGCGCGGCGACTTCACCCCGCGCGGCGGGCTCACCACCTCGGTGGAAGCCCGCTGGCCGCGAAAGCCGTAGCGGCGCTAGCCGGGGAATTGTGGCGCTATTCCAGGCTTGGCAGAACGCTCCTCCCGCGAAGTCCAGCCCGGCCGCGGCGCTATCCATCAGCAGCAGCCCTAGCATGCCCAGCGCGATCAGGAGATTCTTCATTCGCATGTTCCCTCCGTTGAGATTTGACCTGCACCGGGGCAGTGTCGAAGCAGCAGATGAAGGGAGCGTGAAGGCCGTGTAAAGGTTATATGACTGCGAGTTTATCTGATACCGTAGCATTGTCGATACGTGAATATCCCCTTTCGCACCCCCCAGGGTGGCGGGTTGGCGGCAAGTCCAGCCGTTTCTCGTGGTTTGCGAGAAACTGACAGCCCCCCACCTCTTATCTAGTGGTTTGCAGTTTCCACTTGCGCTGCGCCCATGCGGCCGGTTAATATAAGACTGAATTAGTGCTCTTTAGACACGGCCGCAGAGGGGCACGGTCAGGGGAGGGGAGGCCGACAAGCAATGGTCAGGCTTAGCAAACTAACGGATTACGGCATGGTGTTGATGAGTTGTCTTGCGCGCAGCGACTCTCGAGCGCTGCGTACCGCTCGCGATCTGGCGAGCGAGTCGCGCTTGCCCGTGCCTACCGTTACCAAGCTCTTGAAGGAGCTGGTCCAGAGCGGCCTTTTGGTTTCCCATCGAGGCATCAAGGGCGGCTACAGCTTGGCGCGCGAGCCGCAGCAAATCTCGCTGGCGGAGATCCTTACCGCTTTGGAAGGGCCGCTGGCTCTCACCGAGTGTAGCACCGATACGTCCGGGCTGTGCGACCTGGAGCCGTGCTGCGCGATTAAGGCGAATCAAAAAATTATCAGCCAGGCGGTACGAAGCGTACTCGAGAGGCTGACGCTCTCGGACCTCATCCACCCTCTGAAGTTGACAGCGATCGAGGATGCGCGCGGCAACCTGGTGCAGGCGATCAGCCTGGCGGGGAGAATTCAATGAGTACAAACGTCAAAACCATCCGCGACCTGGCGGAGCGCGAATACAGGTGGGGCTTTGTCACGGACATCGAGGAAGAGCGTGTCCCCAAGGGGCTGAATGAGGAGACGATTCGCCTCATCTCGGAGAAAAAGAACGAGCCGGACTTCATGCTGGCGTGGAGGCTGAGGGCGTTTCGCCACTGGGCGTCGTTGGAACGAGCCGAGGCCGAGCCGAAGTGGGCGAACATCAAGTACGGTCCGATCGACTACCAGAACATTACGTACTATTCGGCGCCCAAGAAGAAGCCCAGCCTGACGAGTCTTGAAGAATTGGATCCGGAGATCCTGCGCACGTACGAGAAGCTGGGCATCCCACTGGCGGAACAAAAGCTTCTGGCCGGAGTCGCGGTCGATGCGGTGTTCGACAGCGTTTCCGTAGCCACAACCTTCAAAGAGAAGCTGGCGGAACTGGGAGTCATTTTCTGTTCGTTCTCCGAGGCGGTGCAGAAGCATCCCGAGCTGGTACAGAAATACCTGGGGACTGTGGTGCCGTACAGCGATAACTTTTTCGCGGCGCTGAACGCAGCGGTATTCACGGACGGTTCGTTCGTCTATGTGCCGAAGGGGGTGCGCTGCCCCATGGAACTTTCCACCTACTTCCGCATCAACGCGGCAGAAACGGGGCAGTTCGAGCGCACACTGATCGTGGCCGACGAAGGCTCCTATGTCAGCTATCTGGAGGGTTGTACGGCGCCTATCCGCGATGAAAACCAGTTGCACGCCGCGGTGGTCGAGCTGATCGCGCTGGATAACGCGCAGATCAAATACTCGACGGTGCAAAACTGGTATCCCGGCGACAAGCAAGGCCGGGGCGGGATCTACAAC
>JBOGNS010000565.1:0-9776 GCA_050747305.1 Candidatus Acidiferrales bacterium
AATCCGCGCACTAAACCCGGCGGCTGGGCCTTCGAATTTCGTAACGATCACTATCCGGACGTGGACGACACCGCCTTCGTCTTAATGGCCCTTCAGCGCGTGGCCTATCCCGACCGCAATCGCCTTCGCCAATCGGTGCGCAGCGGGCTTGCGTGGATGATCAGCATGCAGAACCGCGATGGCGGCTGGGGTGCGTTCGATCGCGACAACGACTGCCAGATTCTCACTCAGGTTCCCTTCGCCGATCACAACGCGATGATTGACCCTTCCACCGCCGACGTCACCGCGCGCGTGGTCGAATGCCTCGGCCGCTTCGGCTGGCCCGCCTCGCATCCGGTGATCAAGCGCGCCCTCGCCTTCCTGTGCCGCGAACAGGAAACCTCCGGCGCATGGTACGGCCGCTGGGGTGTGAACTACGTTTACGGCACCGGCGGCGTGCTGCGCGCTTTGGAAACCGTTGGCCAGGCCGCGCGCGAGTATTGTCAGCGCGCCGTCACCTGGCTTCGCGCCACGCAGAATGCCGATGGCGGCTGGGGTGAATCCATCTCGTCTTACCACGACGCGACTCAAATGGGCCGGGGCGAGAGCACGCCCTCGCAAACCGCGTGGGGCCTGATTGGAATGTTAGCTGCCGCCGAGCCGAATGACGTCGCAGTGCAGCGCGCCGTCGAGCATCTGCTCGAGCGCCAGGATGCCGATGGCTCGTGGGAAGAATCCGCCTTCACCGGCACCGGCTTCCCTTGTGTCTTCTATCTCAAATACCACCTGTACCGGAATTACTTCCCGCTCTACGCGCTGGCCCGCTATCACAACCTGACGAAAGGAGTCACCGAATTCCGCGCCGTCCAAGTTTCGCCCGACTCGTTCGAGCGCCGAAACGGTGCCCGGAGAACCCGATGAGGTTTCCCCTCAGCCTGACCGCACGCTTGAGCGCCTACATTGCCGGCAAGCGCCTGCGCGGCGCCGAAAAATTTCCCCTGGTGCTGATGCTCGAGCCGCTGCACTCCTGCAATCTCACCTGCACCGGCTGCGGGCGCATCCGCGAGTACAAATCCACCATCAACGATATGCTCACCGTCGAGCAGTGCCTCGCGGCGGTGGATGAGTGCGGCGCCCCGGTGGTTTCCATCTGCGGCGGCGAGCCCATGATCTATCCGGAAATCGGCCGCCTCACCCGCGAGATTCTCGCTCGCGGCAAGCACATCTACCTCTGCACCAACGGCATGTTCATTCGCAAGCGCCTCAACGAATTCCAGCCCTCGTCGCAGTTCTTCTTCAACGTGCACCTCGATGGCATGGAGCGCACTCACGACCTGTGCGTTGAGCGCGACGGCGTCTTCCGCGAAGCCATCGAAGGCATTCGCGCCGCCAAGGCTGCCGGCTTTCTTGTTTGCTCCAACACCACCATCTACAAAGAAACCGACCTCGGCGAAATCGAGGAGCTATTCGCCTATCTCCACGACCTGAACGTCGACGGCTACATGCTCTCCCCCGCCTACTCCTACGCCGCCGTGCAGACCCGCGACATCTTCATGTCCCGCGAGGAAGTGCGCGACAAGTTCCGCATCGCCAGCCAGTTCATGGAACGCTACAACGTAATGACCTCGCCCATTTACATGGAATACCTGCGCGGCGAGCGCGAGCTGATGTGTACCGCCTGGGGCAATCCCACTTACAACCCGCGCGGCTGGAAAGGGCCCTGCTATCTGATGACCGATCAGCATCACGCCACCTTCAAAGACCTGATCGAGAAGACGCCGTGGGAGAAATACGGCCGCGGCCGCGACCACCGCTGCCAGGATTGCATGGTGCACTGCGGCTACGAACCTTCCGCCGTGCTCGGCGACAACCGTAAGCTTGGCGACAACTGGCGCATGTTGCGCTGGCAGTTCACCGGCAAGATGGGCGGCGCCAATGGCAAACGCAACGGCCGCTCGAATGGCCATGGCTCGCACGGCAACGGGCACGGCAGCGGCCACGCTCCGCACGCCTCGGCGGGCAAGGGCCATAGCGCGGCCCCGGGCTTGGTTTCCATCCAGCCTGCCACCGGCGTAACCTTGACTGGAGGCGACAGCAACCGATGAATGCGCTGGTTACAGGCGCGTCAGGCTTTGTGGGCAGTCACGTAGCGCGGCTGCTCGCCGGACGCGGGGACCGTGTGCGCGTGCTGCTGCGTCCCACCAGCGACCTGCGCGCGCTGCGCGATTTGCCGGTCGAGCGCGTCGCCGGTGACTTGCGCGACAGTGCCTCGCTCGCCGGCGCTGTCTCCGGCGTGGACACAGTATTCCACGTTGCTGCCGACTATCGCCTGTGGACTCGCAATCCGGCCGAGATTTACGAGTGCAACGTAACCGGCACGCGCAATCTGCTCGACGCGGCGCAAAACGCCGGCGTGCGGCGCTTCATTTACACCAGCAGCGTTGCTACCGTCGCGGTGCATCGTCCGGGCGCGCTGCCCGACGAAAACGTGGACTCGCGGCTCGACGAGATGATCGGCCATTACAAGCGCTCGAAATTTCTCGCTGAGCAGGAAGCCCTTCAGGCCGCCCAGCGCGGAATGCGCGTCGTGGTGGTGAATCCGACCACGCCCATCGGCCCCGGCGACTGGAAGCCCACCCCCACCGGCCGCCTCATCGTTGATTTCTTGAGTGGGCGCATGCCCGCTTACGTCGATACCGGCCTCAACATCGTGCCCGTGGAAGACGCAGCCCGCGGCCACTTGCTGGCCGCCGAACGCGGACAGTCCGGTCAACGCTACATCCTCGGCGGGCGCAACATGACCATGCGCGAAATCCTCGAGGCGCTGGCGCGTGTCACCGGACGCCCCGCGCCGCGCGTGCGCCTGCCTCACGCTGTGGCGCTCGCCGCCGCATACGCCGACACGGCGTGGTGCCGCATGCTCGGCCGCGAGCCGCGCATCCCGATTGACGGCGTGCGCATGTCGCGCCACCGCATGTTTGTGGATTGCTCGCGCGCAACCCGCGAACTTGGTTTTGCCGCCGGCGCACCGGAAGCAGCGCTGGCAAGCGCCGCGCGCTGGTATGAAGAAAACGGTTACGTCCCCGGCCGCGCGGAAGCTCGCGCGCAGGCCGCCGCAGCCTAGCGTTGTGGAGTGCGGCGGCTCGCCGCCGTTCTCCCCGGCGGGAGCTTGCTCCCGCCGGTTTTGACGCGCCGCACCTGGTGGCGTGCGCAGTTGGTTGCCGTCGTTGCAAGTGATTGCAGTCCGAGGGCAGCGAGGGACACGCTGTCATCCTGAGCGAAGCGAAGGATCTCAGGGGTTGACTTTGGTTCGTCAGTAGAGACTGCAGCATGCGCATTCTAGTCACATTCGCGACGCCGCAAGAATTCGCGCCCTGGCGGGCGCTGCGCTCCTTTGCGCCCGTCGAAATCGGCCCGCGCAAGGTGTACGGCGGGCGCATCGGCGCCGCCGAACTTCGCGTGGCCATCACCGGCATCGGCCAGATGGCGGCCCTGCGCGCCGCGCGCCAGCTCTTGCAACTCGGCGCCGACATTTGCATTTCCTCCGGCACGGCCGGGGGCCTGCGCCCGGAGCACACCCCGGGTCGCATCCTGGTGGCGCGCGCGCTGCGCATGGAAGACGAGCGTTTTCTCATCAAGAGCGACGATCGGCTGCGCCGCATCGCCGCCGTGTGCGGCGCGCGCGTGGTGGACCTGTTCTTCAGCGCCGACCACGTGGTGCTGACCGCGCGCGAGAAAGCCGCGCTGGGCTTGGTGGCCGACGCCGTCGAGATGGAAAGTTATGCCGTGCTCACGGAAGCGGCGCGCTGCCGCGTGCCCGCGGTTGCCGTGCGCGCGGTCAGCGACGGGTGCCGCGCCGATTTGCCGCTCGACTTCAACCGCACCATCAACCCGGAGGGTCATCTCAGTTGGCCCCGGCTGCTGAGCCAGATCGCGCGACGCCCGCATCGCATCCCCGCGCTGGTGCGGATGGGTGCGGAGTCGCGCCGCGCCGCAGGCTCCCTGGCGCGGTTTCTGGATTTGTATGCGCAAACACTCGCCGGCCAGGTAAGCGAGCGCGACTTGCTCGCCCGCGCCCACAGCTCGGGTCAGGCGGCACGCCGATGAGCGCAACCATCACACACCTCGAAGCGACCGCTGCGCCCATAACCGCAACTGCGCTGCGCACCATGCGCGCAGGTGTCTATCGCGGCGCGGGGTGCGTGGCAGTGGAAGAAGTGCCGGTGCCGGAAATTGCCGCCGGCGAATTGCTGGTGCGCGTCGCGGCATGCGGCATCTGCGGCACCGACGTCAAGAAAATTCAGCACGGCTTCGTCGCGCCGCCGCAAATCTTCGGCCACGAGATTGCCGGTACTGTTGTCTCTGCCGGCGAGGGTGCGCGCTTTCGCCCAGGCGATCGCGTGATTACATTCCATCACATCCCCTGCGGCTCGTGCTTTTATTGCGCGCAGAGCCTGTTTTCCCAATGCGCCACGTACAAGAAAACCGGCGTGACCGCCGGCTTTGATCCCAATGGCGGCGGCTTTGCCGAGTTCGTGCGCATCATGCCCTGGGTGGCCGAGCGCGGCGTCATTGCGATTCCCCCTGACGTGAGCTTCGAAGAAGCTACGTTCGTCGAGCCGGTTAACACCTGCGTTAAAGCCGTCGAGAAGGCGCGCGTTGCGGCCGGCGAAACCGTTGTAGTGGTTGGACAGGGGCCCATTGGTCTGATGCTGCTGATGCTCGCGCATCGCGCAGGCGCCCGCGTGCTCGCCTCTGACCCCATGCCGGCGCGCCGCGCGCGTAGCTTGCGCTATGGCGCGATCGCCTGCGTCGATCCCGCGAGCGGCAGTTTGCTCGAAGAAGTGCGCAACCGCACCGCCGGCCGTGGCGCGGACGCCGTGCTGCTTGCAGTCCCCAGCCCTGCGCTGGTCGCCGAAGCGCTCGCCATCGCGCGTCCCGGCGGGCGTGTGCTGCTCTTCGCGCACAACGACCCGCAGATGCGCATCGACGTCCCCGCCGCGGCCATCGGCGTGGAAGAAAAAGAAATTCTCGGCAGCTATAGCGCCGCTGTCGACCGCCAGGATGAATCCGCGCGCATCGTTTTCCAGCGCCAGCTTCCCCTGGCGGAGCTGGTCACGCACCGATTCCCGCTGGAGCAAATCCAGCAGGCGCTCGATCTTGCCGCCCGGCCCACGGGCGACTCTTTGAAGGTGGTGGTTACGCCCTGATGAGCACTGCGCACCCAAGCAACGGACAGTCGCGAGTGAACTCGCACGAATTAGAGTCGCGAGTGAACTCGCGCGAATTAGAGTCGCGAGTGAACTCGCGCGAATCAGAAATGACCGCCGCGGTACTGCACGGCCGCGAGGATCTGAAGATCGAAAGGGTCGCCATCCCCGCCCTTGGCGACGACGAAGTGCTGTTGCGCGTGAAAGTCGCGCTCACTTGCGGCACCGATCTCAAAGTCTGGAAGCAGGGCTATCACGCCCGCATGATTCAGCCGCCCGCTGTGTTCGGCCACGAAGTCGCCGGCGTCATTGAAACGATGGGTGGAAGCGTGAATGGCGGCCTGCGCGCCGGCATGCGCGTGGTGCCCGCCAATTCCGCACCCTGCGGCGATTGCATCTTCTGCCGCAAGGGCCGCCAGAACCTCTGCGAAGACCTGCTCTTCAACAACGGCGCCTATGCTGAATACATCCGCATCCCCGGGCCCATCGTGCGGCACAACCTGTTGGAGATTCCCGAGCACGTCTCCTTCACCGATGCCGCCATGATTGAGCCGCTGGCCTGCGTGCTGCGCGGCATCGAAGAGACCGGCATCCAATCCGGCGAGACCACCGCGGTGATCGGCTGCGGTCCCATTGGTCTGAAATTCATCCGCGTGCTCTCGGCGCGTGGCGTCGGCGTGATCGCTCTCGGCAAGCGCGCCAGCCAGATCAAAGCCGCCGAGCGCCTCGGCGCGCGCGCTGCTTTCGACGTCACAGCGCTCGATGACCCCATCACCGCCGTACGCCGTCTCACCGAGGGTCAGCGCGGCGCAGACTCAGTGATTGAAGCCGTCGGCCAGCCCGTCACCTGGCAATGGGCCATCGGCATGGTGCGCCGCGGCGGCACCGTGAATCTGTTCGGCGGCTGCCCGCGCGGCGCCAAAGTCGAGTTCGACCCCAGCGCCATCCATTACCAGGAGATCACCATTAAGTCCTCCTTCCACCACACCCCGCGCTTTATCCGCGAAGCGCTGGCCGCCATCGCCCGCGGCGAGCTGCGCGCCGCAGACTTCATCACCGGCGAAATCCCGCTCGCCGACCTCCCCGGCCTCTTCGAGCACATGAAGCATCGCAACGGCGAACTAAAAACCGCCGTGGTCCCCTAATTTGGAGTGCGGCAGCTTGCTGCCGTTCTCCAAGGCGGGAGCTTGCTCCCGCCGGCGCGTCTAAGGTATATCCAATCTTCACTATGAGCGACTGGCCACACAGCCCCGTCCACCGCCTCAGCCAGCGTGGCGCCTACATGATCACCTCATCCACCCACCACAAGGCTCCCGCCTTCCGCGGTGGCGCGAATCTCACGCTGTTGGCCAAGTCGGTTTTCGATCTAGCGCCCAAGTACGGCTGGGAATTGCAAGCTTGGGCCGTCTTCCCCAATCACTATCACTTCGTAGCCCTCGCGCCCGATGATCCACAAACTCTCCGCAGTCTGATTCGCCATCTCAATTCCACCACCGCAATCGCCGTAAACAACTCTGCCGGCATCACAGGCCGCAAAGTCTGGTATCAATACTGGGAAACTCACATCACCTACCCCGGCTCCTATTTAGCGCGACTGAACTACGTGATGAACAATCCAGTCCGCCACGGCATAGTTCCACGCGCCTCTCTCTATCAATGGTGTTCTGCAGCATGGTTTGAGCAACGCGCGGAATCAGCTTTCAAGCGCCAAGTCTTCGCCACCAAAACCGATCGCGTGAACATCTTGGATGAATACGTCGTGCGCCCGGATGATTGCCGCTAGCGCAACTCTGGAGTGCGGCAGCTTGCTGCCGTTCTCCCCGGCGGCGGCTTGCCGCCGCCAGTGGACCGAGACCGCCAATCGGCTCGCGACATGATGGCGGGTTAGTTCCAACTCTCATGGGCGTTTTCCGCCTTACATAACTCCGTGATGAAACAACAAACGAAATCCACTCGCTCGTTCAAACTCGCGGGAGCAAGCTCCCGCTCGGGGAGAACGGCAGCAAGCTGCCGCACTCCATATTGCGCGGCAACTCGTTTAAACTAGACGCGACGCAATGCAGCTTCCCCCGCAATTCGAGCTGGCCGCCCGCGTGCCGCGCGACGGCTGCTCCGCTGCCGAAGCGCATGCCTACACGCGCTGGCTGGCCACGCACCATTACGAAAACTTCAACGTGGTTTCCTGGCTGCTCCCTCGCGATCTGCATCAGCACTTCTACAATGTGTACGCTTACTGTCGTTGGGCGGACGATTTGGGCGACGAGGTCGCCGATGCCAACCAAGCCCTCGCGTTGCTCGATGCATGGCAAACCGAATTGCGCCGCTGCTACGACGGCGCTCCGCTGCATCCGGTTTTCATCGCGCTGCGCCCCACCATCGAGCAATTCCAGATTCCCATCACGCCGTTCGCCGATTTGCTCACGGCTTTTCGCCAGGACCAGACCGTGAAGCGTTACGCCGATTGGGCTGGGGTATTGGACTACTGCCGCTACTCCGCCAATCCCGTCGGCCATTTGGTGCTGTATCTCTGCGGCCATCGCGACGCCGAACGCCAGCGCCTGTCCGACTACACGTGCACCGCACTGCAACTGGCCAATTTCTGGCAGGACGTCGCGCGCGATCTGGAGAAGGGTCGCATCTACATCCCGCTCGACCGCGCCGCGGCGCATGGCGTCAGCGAGTCCGACATCGTCGCCCGCCGCTTCTCGCCCGGCTACGCAGCGCTAATGCAGGAACTCATCGCGTACACGCGCGACCTGTTCCATCGCGGCCTCCCGCTTGCCGAAAAAGTGCGGCCCGAGTTGCGCGTGGATATCGAGCTCTTCAGCCGCGGAGGGATGGCGGTGCTCAACGCGATTGAAGCGATCGGCTACAACACGCTGGCGCGCCGGCCCGCGCTGACCCGCGGCACCCAGGCGCGCCTGCTGGGTCGCGCGCTGCTCTCTCGCCTGTTCGCCCCGATGCATCGGGGCGCGGCGGAAGCAGAAGAGGTCACCGCAGCGGGGCGCGATGCCTGAAGTTACCGCGCTTGCCGCCTCCTACAACTATTGCCGCGGTCTCGCCCGCCGCGCTGCGCGCAATTTCTACTACGGCTTCCGCCTGCTGCCTCCCGCGAAGCGCGACGCGCTGTGCGCGCTTTACGCCTTCATGCGCCGCGCTGACGACATCGCTGACGATTCCGGCGCACTGGAAACAAAGCGCGCCAATCTCGCCGCGTGGCGCGCGCAACTCGATGGCGCGCTCGCCGGCGACCCTGCGGAGCATCCGGTGTGGCCCGCCCTGGCCGACTGCGTTTCCCGCTA
The DNA here is from genome assembly GCA_050747305.1 of Candidatus Acidiferrales bacterium. Classification (GTDB taxonomy): domain Bacteria; phylum Acidobacteriota; class Terriglobia; order Acidiferrales; family UBA7541; genus JBOGNS01. The sequence goes on from JBOGNS010000565.1 coordinate 8,492, forward strand.
CGCCATCCCCTCGCGCTACCTGCACGACCTCATCTCCGGCACCGAAATGGACCTCACGGAGACCGAATACGCCACCTTCGAAAAGCTGCGCGAGTATTGCTACCGCGTCGCTGGTGCGGTTGGCCTGTGCTGCGTACACGTGTTCGGCTTCACCGACGGCAAGGCCCCGCCGCTCGCCGAGCGCCTGGGCATCGCTTTCCAGCTCACCAACATCCTGCGCGACGTGCCGCGCGACCTCGCCATGGGCCGTATCTATCTCCCGCAAGACGAGCTCGCGCGCTTCGCCGTCACCCGCGAAGCGCTTGCGGCGCGGTCCGCCTCACCCATGCTGCGTGAATTCTTTCGCTTTCAGCTCGAACGCGCACGGCAGCACTTCCGCGAGGGCCGCCACCTGATTCCGTTGATCCACGAAGACAGCCGCGCCGCCCTGTGGGCTCTGGCGCGCATCTACTCCGGCATCCTCGACAAGATTGCAGCCCGCAATTACGATGTCCTCTCGCCGCCGCCGGCCGGACTCTCTGCGGCCGAAAAAACGTGGACGCTGGCGCGCGCGCGCTTTGGATTCTGGCCCAAAGATGAATTCAACCAAAACCGTGCTGGTGATGGGCGGCGGCCTGGCGGGACTTTCTTGCGCCGTCGCGCTGGCTGAAGAGGGCTTCCGCGTTTGCCTCCTCGAAAAGCGGCCGCACTTGGGCGGCCGCGCCACTTCTTTCACGCTTCCCGGCGGCGAAGAAATCGACAATTGCCAGCACGTCACGCTGGGCTGCTGCACCAACCTCGCAGACTTCTACCGCCGCGTCGGCGCTGTGTCGAAAATCCGCTTCTACCGGCGGCTTTTTTTTCTCGACCCGCGCGGCCGGCGCGGCGTGATCGAGCCGGCCGATTTCCCGCCCCCGCTGCACTTGGCCCCGTCGTTTGCGTTGTTCCCCTCGCTCGACTTCGCGGACAAGCGCGCGATTGCTCGCGCCATGCTGCACATCGCGTGGAACCGCGGCCGCCCTTCCGGCATGCAGGGCCTCTCCATGCAGGAGTGGCTCGAGCAGCAGCAGCAGACGCCTGCCGCCATCGAACACTTCTGGCGCACCGTGCTGGTCAGCGCCCTCAACGAGGAACTCGGCCGCACCGACGCCTTCTACGGTGTGGACGTCTTTTGGAAAGCGTTTCTTGCCAATCGCCGCGGGTTCGAAGTCGGCATTCCCACCGTGCCCCTGGCCGACCTCTATGACGGCTGCCGCGCGCCCATCGAGCAGCGCGGCGGGGAAGTGCGCACGCGAACCGGCGTCGC
>JBOGNS010000566.1:0-2543 GCA_050747305.1 Candidatus Acidiferrales bacterium
GCTATGGCCTGCCGGAATGTATCGAGAAAGCAGCACACCGCGGCAACTGGACGGAAAAGAAAGGCAAGCTGCCGCGCGGCAGGGGCGTAGGCTTTGCGTGCAGCCATTACGTAAGCGGCGCGGCGAATCCTATCATCCGCTCCAACATGCCGCATACCACCGTGAACATGAAGATTGACCGCGACGCCGCGGTCACCGTTTTCACCGGCGCGTCGGAAATCGGCCAGGGCTCGGACACGCTGCACGTGCAGATTGCCGCGGAAGTCCTCGGCGTGCGGCCGGAACGCATCAAGCTGGTCGCCGCGGACACCGAGCGCACGCCCATCGATTTGGGCAGCTATTCGAGCCGTGTAACGTTCATGGCCGGCAACGCGTGCCTGGAAGCCGCGAAGAACATGCGCCAGCAGATACTCGACGCTGTGGCGCGGAAGTATAAAGTGGACGCGGCGGCGCTCGAAGCGCGCGACGATAAAATCTTCCTGGCGCAGAATGAGAAGCCGTTCGAGGTGAGCTTTGACGACGCAGTGATTTCCGCCATCGAGTTCTACGGCGCGCTGGTTTCGCGCGGCGCCTACACTCCGCCGGAAGACGCGCGCGGCGGCAAGCACAAAGGCGCGGGCGTGGGACCCTCGCCTTCCTACAGCTACAGCGCGCAAGTGGCCGAAGTCACGGTGGACGAAGACACCGGTCAGGTGAAGATCGACCGCATCGTCGCGGCCCACGATTGCGGGCGCGCGCTCAACCCGCTGACCGTGGATGGGCAAATCATCGGCTCGGTGTATATGGGCATGGGCCAGGCCATGCAGGAAGAGATGGTATGGAGCGGCGCGCGGCTGATGAATCCCACGCTGCTCGAGTATCGCATTCCATCCACTCTCGAGTCGCCACCCATCGAATCCATCATCGTGGAGAGCATTGACCCCGAAGGGCCGTACGGCGCGAAAGAAGCCGGCGAAGGATCGCTGGCCGCCACCATCCCCGCCATCGCCAACGCGATTTACGACGCGGTCGGTGTGCGCATCACCTCGCTGCCGATTACCCCGGAAAAAGTTTTGGAAGCGCTGCTCGAGAAAAAGAAGCGGGAACAAACCATCGCCGGCGGCAACGGCAAGGGAGCCGCGCGATGAGCATGCCGGCATTTCGACTGGAGCGGCCGCGAACCGTCGGCGAGGCGGTGCGGCTGCTCGCGGATTACGGACCGGAGGCAATGATCGTCGCCGGCGGCACGGACGTCGTGCCCAATTTGCAGATGCGCCTGTTCGCGCCGAAGGTGTTGGTGGATATCAAGGGCCTGCGCGCGCTGAGCCGCATTGAATATTCTCCGGCGAGCGGGCTCTCCATTGGTGCGCTTGCCACGCTCACAGCAGTGCACGATTCGCGGATCGTGCGTGAGAACTTTCCGGTGCTGGCAAGTGCGGTGGGCGCGATCGCCGGGCCGTTGCAGCGCAACATGGGCACCATCGGTGGCAATCTGTGCCTCGAGACGCGCTGCCTCTGGTACAACCAATCCTATTTCTGGCGCAAATCGCTCGGCGGCTGCCTCAAGCTGCCCATGCCCAACCGTGATGCGGAGTATCCGCAGACACGCTGCCACGTCGCGCCCGGCGGCCAGTTCTGCTGGGCGGTGTGGTCCGGCGATTCGGCGCCGGCGCTGCTCGCGCTGGATGCGGAAATCGAAATCGCGAGCGCGCGCGGCACGCGCCGGCTGCCGCTGTCCGAGTTCTACAAGAACGACGGCATGGATCGCATCGCGCTCGCCCGCGATGAGCTGCTCACCGCGGTTCACGTGCCCGCGCGCATGGCCGGGCGCAAAGGCAGCTACCACAAGCTGCGCATCCGCAATTCGATTGACTATCCGCTCGCCGGAGTCGCGGCGGTCTTCGAGTTGGCCGCAGACGGCGCGATTCGCGATGCGCGGCTGGCGCTCTCCGCGGTGAATCCGGCGCCGCTGCTGGTGCGCGACGCCGGCACGATGCTGGCCGGCAAGAAGTATTCCCCGGAGGTGATCGAGTCCGTGGCGCACGAAGCGATTCGCACCGCCAAGCCGCTGACCACGTCCGCGTCAACGCCAGTCTACCGCCGCGAAATGGTAAAAGTGTTCACGCGGCGGGCACTGGAAGAAGCATGGAAAACAAGCTGACAGCCGACAGCTTACGGCTCACAGCGCGTTTGAACTGTCAGCCGTCAGCTAATTTAGCTTGAGCTTTTGGCTGGGCGCTGTCGGCTGTGGGATGTCAGCTTGTGCCGCGTCCCAGAAGTAACGCGCCTTTACCTGGGCCCGATGGCCTGAACGATGTGCTCTTGAATCTTGAATTCTTTTAACCAAGGTACATTAACCATTTATAAGCGTCAGGCGAGTGTTCACCGTCCTCCCATGGCCCTCCGCGACTGGATGACCACTCGTCTGGGCGACCGTGGTAAGGGCGAAGTGGCGGCGGGGAGAATGGAACGGTCAACGTGTACGCTCGGATGGTGGCGGGGGGGAGAATTGAACTCCCTACGCCGGCCTTTTCAGGGCCGCGCTCTACCAATGAGCTACCCCG
>JBOGNS010000567.1:0-2664 GCA_050747305.1 Candidatus Acidiferrales bacterium
AGCGGGTCGGTGGGACTGATGCCGTAAAGCAGCACGGAGATCATGCCGGTGACGGCAAAAGCCACGGCGAGACCAATCACCAGACCGATGCTGGTGAGCGTGAGTCCTTGCGCGAGGACCATCTTCAGCACGTCCCAGCGCGCGGCGCCCAGCGCCATGCGGATGCCGATTTCGTGCGTACGCCGGCTGGCCGTGTACGCAATCACGCCGTAAAGACCGACGCCCGCAAGCAACAAGCCGAGCGCGCCGAACAGGCCGAAAAGTGTGGCGCCCATGCGCGGGAACAGCAGGGACACACTGATGGCGTCTTCCAATGTGTGCAGGCCCACGACGGGTACTTTTTCGTCGAGCTGGCGCGCTTCCTGACGCAGCGCGGCGAGCGCCGGGGCCGTGTTGCCGGATGCGCGCACCAGCACCGTGCTGCCGTGATAGCTTCGTTCGCCCTTCGACACCGGCCGCCACAGAAACGGCCGCGGGTCTTCGCCCAGCGTGCGATACTTGCCGTTGCCCACCACGCCGATCACCTCGTAGTAGTTGGTGTCCCCTTCGAAGCGCACGCGTCGCCCCACCGGATCTTCGCCGGGCCAGAAGCGCGTGGCCAGCGTTTCATTCACCACGGCCACTTTGCGGTCTTCGCTGCCGTCCTGCTCGCTGAAGTCGCGCCCGCGCAACAGCGGAATGCGCAACGTCTCGAAGTAGCCGGCGCTGGCGTAACCTCCGTCAACTTCCGGCCAAGCCTTTCCATCCGCAGGCTCTTGGCCTTCGGCAGCGATGCCATCGACGTTGATTTCAAAGGTCAGCGGGATGTGCGAGGCGATGCCCACCGATTCCACACCGGGCATGGCGCGCATTCGCTGCACAATTTGCGCATAAAATGCTTCGCTCTGCTCCGCCGAGTAACCGCGCAGTTGCGTGGCAAACGACGCCATCACCACGCCATCGGCATCGAACCCGGGATTCATGTGTTGCGCGTTGGCGGCGCTGCGCACCGAAAGTCCGGCGGCGATCAGCAACACCAGCGAGACGGCGACTTGCGCGACCACCAGCGCGCTCGATAGCCGTTTGCGGCCACCCGTTGTCCCGCGGCCTTCTTCCTTGAGCGCGGTCACCAGGTCCGCTTTGGTGGATTGCAGCGCCGGCGCCAGTCCGAACAGAGTGGCGGTGATTACCGCCGCGACAAAAGTGAAGGCGAAGACGCGCACATCCAGCGCCAGCCCCAGCCCAAGTTTCACCGGCAGCGGCAAGTGCATCGGCAGCGCGTTGAGCAGTTGATTGCTCCACCACGCCAGCAGCAGGCCAACCGCACCGCCGGCAGCGGCCAGCAGGACACTCTCGGTGAAGAGTTGCCGGACCAGCCGCCCACGGCTCGCGCCCAATGACAAGCGCACAGCCACTTCGCGCCGCCGCGCGGTAGCGCGCGCCAGCAGCATGTTGGCCACATTGGCGCTGGCAATCAGCAGCACCAGCGCGACGAATCCCATCACCACAAACGATGTGGCGTAGAGCGCCTTATCCACGCCGGGCAGAAGTTTCACTTCCGACGCGGGCAGCACGCCCACCACGCGTTCCTTGTTCGTATCCGGATACTGCTCGCGCAGCCGCTCGCCCAGCGCTTGCAGGTCGGCGTCGGCCTGCGCCACTGTGACGCCGGATTTCAGCCGCCCCATCACCCACAGCCAGCGGCTGCCGCGGCGGTCGAGGCGGTCGTCCGTATTGTTTTGCGGAGGCGCGCCATCTTGCATGTTGACGCCGCCGGTGGAGCGCAGCACCGGGCTCATCATCATCGGCACCCATAGTTCCGGCGGGAAGCCACGGATCACTCCGTCGAAGCCTTGCTGCGCCACGCCAACAACCGTGAAGGCATGGCCATTCACGCGCATGGTCTTGCCCACAATGCCGGGGTCGCCGCCAAAGCGCCGTTGCCACGCCGAATAATTCAGCACCACATAAGGATTCGCCCCGCGCTGCCGGCTCTCCTCCGGGAGAAACGTCCGCCCGATGGCCGCGCGCACGCCCAGCATGTGGAAGTAATTCTCGGTGACGATCTGGCCGATCACCATTTCGCTTTCGTCGCCGCGTTCGAGCGCCAGCGGCACCAGCGCATAGGCGGCCAGCGATTCGAAGGTGCGGTTGCTGTCGCGCAGCTCGGTGTAGTCAAGGAAGGCCATCGGCTGATGCGTGAGCATCCCGACCGTGCCGGTATTCCACACCGTGGCCAGCTCGTCGGGCTGCTCCACCGGCAGCGGCTTGAACAGCACCGCGTTCACCAGGCTGAAGATTGCTGAGTTTAGTCCGATGCCGAGCGCGAGTGTGATCACCGCCACCGCGGTGAACGCCGGATTCTTCGCCAGCATCCGCAGGCCGTACTTCACATCGTGCCATAGGGTTTCCATTTGTCTCTCCCTCAGGGCGCATCCGCGCGCGCTGCATCTGAATCAGTCTATGGGAATCTACGGAATTCAGCTTGAGGAGGTTCCATAGCGCCGCTCCGCCCATCTGCGTTCATGTGCTTGGCTCTGCGTTCATCTGCGTTTTCTCCGCTCGATTCGTTCCGCAAGGCCGAGCGCCCACCGAAATGGGCGGCCACCGGATAACTTTGCGGCGCTGCGAATGGAAGGGACCGTTCACCACGCACAGGGCAGGCAGGGGGGCCTGCCCCTACTC
>JBOGNS010000568.1:0-4314 GCA_050747305.1 Candidatus Acidiferrales bacterium
CGAAGACGCGCGTATTTTTCTCCGAGGGCACGCCCTTCCAGAAGGCCGACTCCACCGCGTGCGGCTTCTGCCCGCTGACCTCCCACTGATACAGCATTTGCAGCGCATACTCGCGAGCCTTACGGCGAATCGACATGACTACCCGCGCCTCGCCCGCTTGCGCGTAGGGGCGGGCCCCCGTGTCCGCCCTTTTTGCTGACCCTCGTCCCCGAACCGTGGCTGCGCCTTCCAACCAACAGAGGGGCGGGCACTGGGGCCCGCCCCTACGCGGAGTGTACGCGATAGATTCGCCATCTCAACCGCCGCCAGCCCCGCCTCGAATCCTTTGTTGCCGCCCTTCAACCCCGCGCGATCGATGGCCTGCTCCAGCGTGTCGCACGTGAGCACGCAAAATGCCATCGGCACGCCCGTATCCATCTGCGCGAGCTGAACGCCGCGCGCCGCTTCCGAGCACACGTAATCGTAGTGGGTCGTCTCGCCGCGCAGCACACAACCGATGCATACTATCGCGTCGTAGCGCCCGGTCTGCGCCATCTTCTTCGCGGCAATCGGAATTTCGAACGAGCCGGGCACGCGCACCACGTCAATCTGCTTCCCCTCCGCGCCCGCGCGCTGCAAAGCATCCAGCGCCCCCGCCAGCAGCCGCTCGGTGATGAAGCTATTGAACCGGCTGACGACGATGCCGAAGCGCAAGCCATTGGCAGCAAGCCTGCCTGCAATTTGTGATGGTGCGAGCTTCTCAATCATCGGCGATGGCCCAAAGAAAATAGAAAATGGAAACTAGAAAATAGCTGCAACCGTTGAATCGCGAGAGCTGTTTTATCTTTTCTACTTTCTATCTTCTGTTTTTCACTCTGTGTCTCTGTGCTTCAGTAGGCTAGTTCCCTCTGAATTGCGCCGGCCGTTTCTCGATAAATGCGCGGGTCCCTTCGCGCATATCTTCCGTAGCGCAGCACAGGCCGAAGAGCGTGGCTTCGAGGAACAAGCCTTCTTCCTGCGGCATTTCTGCGCCGCGCTCGATGGCTTCCATGCAGAATTTCACGGCCAGCGGCGCATTGGCGATAATTTTCTTCGCGATAGCTTCGGCGGTCGCCATCAACTCGCCGGGTTCGGTGACGCGATTTACCAGGCCGATGCGCGCGGCTTCGTCGGCCGAAATCATCTCGCCGGTCAGGCACAGCTCATGCGCGACGCCTTTGCCGCACAGCCGCGCCAGCCGCTGCGAGCCGCCATAACCGGGGATGATGCCCAGCTTCACCTCCGGCTGCCCCAGCCGCGCCGATTTGCTGGCGATACGCATCGAGCAGGCCAGCGCCAGCTCGCATCCGCCACCGAGCGCAAAGCCATTGATGGCCGCGATGGAAGGCTTGCCCATCGTTTCCAGCAGGTGCAACACGCCCTGGCCCCAGATGGAAAATTCCTTGCCGTGTACCGGCGCCTGCTGCGCCAGCTCATTGATGTCAGCGCCGGCGATGAAGGATTTCTCGCCCGCACCGGTGAGAATGAGCACGCGCACCGCAGCATCATCGCGCGCGTCGGTGAGAATCGCCTCCAGTTCCTGCATGGTTTTTCGGTTCAGCGCGTTCAACACCTTCGGGCGATTGAATGTGATGTAGGCGATGCCGTCGCGCTTCTCGTACAGGAGGTTTTCGTAATTCATCAGTCCTCGATTCTGGAGCGGAGCTAACAGCCCACAGCTAACAGTCGACAGCAAGAGCCAACTGGAGCGCTCGCCGCAAGCTGCGAACCAACTGTAAGCTGTCGGCTGTGAGCTGTCCGCTACAGTAACTTCATTGGCTTGGGATTCTTCGCATCCGAATAATCGTAAAAGCCGCGGCCCGCTTTGCGTCCGTTCCAGCCGGCGAGCACCATGCGCTTGAGCAGCGGCGGCGGCGCAAAGCGTCTTTCTTTGAATTCGTCGAACATGATGTTCGCGATGTAATACGTCGTGTCCAGGCCGACAAAATCGAGCAGCGTCAGCGGCCCCATCGGATGCCCGCAGCCGAGCTTCATCGAATTGTCGATGTCTTCAATCGAGCCGACGCCTTCCTCCAGCGCGCGAATCGCATCGAGAATATACGGCACCAGCAGTCGATTGACGATGAACCCCGTGCGATCCGATGTACGCACCGGCGTCTTACCCAGCTTGCGGCCAAATTCGACCATTTCGTCGAACACCGCCACATCGGTGGCGATGGTGCGAATCACTTCCACCAGCTTCATCACCGGCACCGGATTGAAGAAATGCAGCCCGACGAAGCGGTCAGGCCGCGCAGTGAACGTGGCCATCTCGGTGATGGAAAGCGACGAAGTGTTGCTCGCAAAAATCGCGCTCTTCGGGCAGAGCTGATCGAGCGCGGCGAACAGTTCGCGCTTAGCGGGCAACTGCTCGATGATCGCCTCGATCACCAGATCACACGACTTCAAATCCTCCACCGCAGTGGTACCCCGCAAGCGGGCACGCACCGCATCGCTCTCCGCCTGGCCGATGGCGCCCTTTTCCACCATGCGCGCCAGATTCTTCTCGATCGCGCCGATGCCTTTCTTCAGCACTGCTTCGTTTACCTCGCGCACCACGGTTTGAAACCCGGCCTGCGCGCACACCTGCGCGATGCCCGAGCCCATCAATCCGCACCCCACCACGCCCACTTTCTGAATCGGCATTCACTGTCCTCCGGGAATTGCTGATTTGCGATTTGTGATCGAGCGATTGAAAAGCGGGGGCCCGAAACGGCCGCAATCGCGCAATCACCAAATCACAAACTCACGAAATGGACTGCACGATCATCGCGATGCCCTGGCCGCCGCCGATGCATGCCGTCGCAAGGCCGTAGCGGTTGCCGCGTCGCCGCAATTCGTGCAGCAGGGTGAGCACCAGCCGCGTGCCGGTGGCGCCCAGCGGATGCCCGATGGCAATGGCGCCGCCGTTCACGTTGGTGCGCTCGCGATCGAGTCCCAGCGCCTTCTCGACTGCCAGATACTGCGCAGCGAATGCTTCGTTCACTTCGATCAAATCCATCTGCTCGAGTTTCAGACCCGCCGTGGCCAGCGCCTTTTGCGACGACGGCACGGGGCCGATGCCCATGATGCGCGGCTCCACGCCGGCCACGCTCCACGACACGATACGCCCCATCGGCTTCCAGCCGCGCTGTTTCGCGGTTTGCTCGCGGGTGACTACGACGGCGGCCGCGCCGTCTACAATACCGCTGGCGTTGCCCGCGGTCACCAGCCCGTCTTTCTTGAACGCCGGCGGCAGCGCCGCGAGAATTTCCATCGTGGTGTCCGGGCGGCGATGATCGTCTTCCGTCACGACATTTGTTTTGCGCCCGGCCTTCACTTCCACCGGCACGATCTCTTCCTTCATCCGGCACGCTTTGCAAGCGGCGTCGGCCAGTTGCTGGCTGCGCAGCGCATACTCGTCGCTGGCTTGCCGCGTGATGCCATATTCGACCGCCAGATTCTCCGCCGTCTCCGCCATCGAAAAGCCGCAGTAGGTGTCCAGCAAACCCGACATCAGCGAATCTTCCAGCGCGCCTTCGCCCAAGCGCAGGCCGGTACGCGCGCCGCGCACCACATGCGGCGCTTGCGTCATATTTTCCATGCCGCCGGCTAACACTACCTTTGCTTCGTCCAGCAGCAAGCGATGCGCGGCCTGCACAATGGCCTCAACGCCGGAGCCGCACAAGCGATTCACCGTCACTGCCGGCGTCTCCGTCTTCAATCCGGCTTTCAGGCCGACGTGCCGCGCGCCGTAGAGCGCATCACGGCTAGTCTGCATCACGTTGCCGAAAATTACATGGTCAAACTCCGCCGGATCGGCTCCAGCCCGCTGGATGGCCTCCCGCGACGCCGCCGCACCCAAGTCAATCGCACTCACATCCTTAAACGCGCCAGTGTAGCGCGACATCGGCGTGCGCGCGCCAGCCACAATCACCACATCTGTGGAACTCATCTCACCCCTCAAACAGTAGAAGAAAATAGAAAAGCGAAAATAGAAAAGAGGCACTGCCGCTTGTCCAGCGAAGGTTAGCCGCCAAACCAAGCGGATATTTTCTATTTTCCATTTTCTATTTTCACCTCACTCGCGCCGACCACCGTCTCGCCGCCACACTGTTTCCTTGACGGCACAATTCACGGAGCTACCACAGTGTCGCCGCCGCTCTTCCGCGCCTCTTCCAGGCAAAACTCCACCCGGTTGATCAAATCGGTGACAATATCCTCGCTCTCGTAGTCGGGCCGTGCGACCGCTTCCACTGCCGCCGCACTCAGCTTCACCGGCGCCGAATTCCACGGCGGGCGCACGCCCAGCGACGC
>JBOGNS010000569.1:0-2133 GCA_050747305.1 Candidatus Acidiferrales bacterium
CCGCTGGAATAAATCTGGAGCAAGCCTTCCGCGAGCGTGCGCGGCTCGGCTGCGCCCAGATGTTGCGCGACGCGCCCGCGCAACTCCTCGAAGCGCACACTGCCCGGCCACGACTCGCCCAGTGTGACGAAGATGGCTTTCGCCAGCGGGTGCGTGGTCTTCACCGACGCGTTCTCAGCGGCGCGAAACTCCTCCTCGCTCTCGCCGGCGATTGCCGGGTGCGCGGAGATTGGCTCGGCCGGCGACGAGAAATAGAGCGCCGACAGGCTCTCGGGCTGGATGGGGCGCTGGAGCCGCTGGTCCGCGCGGCATAGCAGCGTTTGGCGGAAGGCGCGGCCGGAGAGGAAGTCCATGTATTGCTCGCGCACTGTCACTCGATCGCCGAGCATCGCGAGCTTCTCGCGGATCGCCAGCGGAAAGCGCTGCTCGCCCATTTCGTAGAAATCCGCGTCGCCCAGGAATTGCAGGCCGTGCCGCGCGGCGTGGTCGATGAATTGGTGGAAATAGACCGGCTGGTGCGACTCGCTCAAGTCGTCGTGATAGAGCAGCGCGTCGGGCAGGCGCTCGATGCGTTCGCGCTGCCATTGCAGCAGGCGCTGGTAATTGTCGTTGCCGCTCTTCGCTTCCGCAAGGAACTCCACCAGCGCGCGCGCCTGGTGCAAACGCTCAGCGAGCGGGCCATCGGCGGGGATGTGATAGCGCATCATCTCGCGCAGCATCACGCGCAGGTCGCCGCCGGGCCGCGTGTTGTAGCTGACGTAGGCGACGCCGCTGGGCGCGAGCACGTCGCCGCAGATCGCCAGCAGCTTTTCGCGCACATCCGGCGGCACCCAGGAATACACGCCGTGGCAGAGGATATAGTCGAAGGCGCCCAGGCTGCCGTCGATTTCCAGAATATTGGCGCAGCGAAAATCGGCGTTGCGCAGCCCCAGTGCGGCGGCCATCGTTTGCGCGGCTCGGATGGCGGCGGGTGTGATGTCGACGCCGAGGAAGCTCGAATGCGGCAGCGCGTGCGCAAAAGGAATCAAGCTGGCGGCGTTGCCGCAACCGAGTTCCAGCACGCGGCAGCGGTCCACCGGCGCCGTCTGCATCCCAAACAAGGTGGCGATCGTCGCCAAGCGGTCGGGATGCATCTGCGCAAACGCGCCGCTGGGATACGCCAGCTCTTCGTAGGCCTGAACGACGGATGTCGACATAGTTTCGGCGCGCTGGGACCACAAGCGCAGGCCGCCCATCATGCCACGCGCGCGACTTGCGGTAAACTCGCGCGCGATGAAGAAACCGGACCGCACGCAGGAAAGTTGGGCATTTCGCCCGCTCGGCAACGAGCTGGCCGAAGCGCTGCGCGCCGAGCTGGCCGGATGGCCTGGGGTGCAGGCGCGCGCGATGATGGGCACGCTCTCGTTTTTTCGAGGCAAGCAGATGCTTGGCTGCTACGTGAGCCGCGAGTTGATCAAGAAGCCGGTGAAACCGCCCTGGGTGAACCGGCTTGGCGAGCCGCCATTCGTGTGGGTGCGGCTGCGTCTTGACGACAAGCAGCGCGCGCTACGCTGCCCCGGCGTGCGCGCAGAAGGCGCCGAACGATCTGAGGGCGAGCAGAACCTGAAACACAAGCCTTCCGCGGAGGAGGTGCGCCACGCGCGGCTGGGCTTTGCAGGCTGGGTGGAAATCCCGCTGGCCTCGCGCGAATCACTCGAAGAGGCGGTGCGCTGGCTCGGCTGCGCCTTCGAGCGTCCGCCGCGCAAACAGCTCGCATCGCTAGCCGGCGCCGGACGGCGCCAAAGAAAGAACTGACGTGCCAAGCGCAGGTACTGAGCTGCGCTTCCTCGGCTTGCACTCAGGGATCTACGCGACTGGTTTCTGAGCGGAACGGCGCGACTCGGTCAGCGTGACTTGGGCAAGAATTCGTCGCAACTGCGAAAATCGAAGAGCAGGGTGAGGGTGCGGGTCTGGGGATTGCGTGTGACGTTTACATCCGCGGGTGATGCGCCAGTGGGAAGCAGAGCGCGATTGTCCGCGAAGAAATCCTCAAACAGCGAGTGGTCGTACACGTAGCCGGCCTTCAGCTTGATTTGCAGGCGGCGCATAATGTCGGGTGCTAGACCCAGAAAGGCGATTCTCTCGACCACGAAC
>JBOGNS010000570.1:0-4642 GCA_050747305.1 Candidatus Acidiferrales bacterium
ATCCTGCCCCGCGCCGTCATTGCCAAAGTTGCCGCACGGTTGTTCCGGGAGGCAAACGACAAGTAAGACCAGCCTCACCGCAGAGGGCGCAGAGGAACGCGGAGTAACCCCAGAGATCCTTCGCTGCGCTCAGGATGACAGGCTTATAGTCGCCACCGATTACCTACGACCTAACACCGATCACCGACCACCGATCACCGATTACTGATCACCGGCCACCGGCTACCGACCACCTATTCCTCTTCCTTCCCATGCGCCTCGGCGAGGCGCTGGATCACGCCCATATCTTCCAGCGTGGTGGTGTCGCCGCTGACGTTGCCTTTCTGCGCCAGCTCGCGCAGCAGGCGACGCATGATTTTTCCGCTGCGTGTCTTGGGTAGCATGTCGGTGAAGCGCACTTCAGTGGGGCGCGCGATGGAGCCAATCACTTCGGCGACACGATCCTTGAGCTGATCGCGCAGATCGGCGGAGGGCTGAAACCCGGAGCGTACCGTGCAGAACGCAACGATGGCTTCGCCTTTCATCTCGTCGGGCCGCGCGACGACCGCAGCCTCGGCGCAAGCGGGATGACCCACCAGCGCGCTTTCGATTTCCATCGTCGAGAGGCGATGGCCGGCAACTTTAATCACGTCGTCCACGCGGCCCAGAATCCAGAAGTACCCATCCGCGTCCTGCTGCGCCGCATCGCCCGTGAAGTAAACGCCGGGCACACGGCTGAAGTATTCGCGGCGGTAGCGTTCGTCGTCGCCGTAGATGGTGCGCAGCATGGAAGGCCACGGCCGCTCGATCACAAGGTAGCCGGTTTCACCCGGTTTTGACGGGGTGCCGTCGGCCTGCACCACGCGCGGCACGATGCCGGGCAGCGGGCGCGTGGCCGAACCGGGCTTCATCGGCGTGGCGCCGGGCAGCGGCGTAATCAGGATGGAGCCGGTTTCCGTCTGCCACCACGTGTCCACGATGGGGCAGCGGTTCCCGCCGATGATTTCGCGATACCACTTCCATGCAGCCGGATTGATCGGCTCGCCCACCGAGCCCAGCAGGCGCAGCGAATCGAGCTTGTGCTTCTGCGGCCATTCGTTGCCCCAGGCCATGAACGCGCGGATGGCCGTCGGCGAGGTGTAAAGAATCGAGACGCGGTGCCGCTCGATGATCTCCCAGAAGCGGTCGCGCTTGGGAAAGTCGGGCGCGCCCTCATACATCATGCTGGAGACCCCGTTGGCCATTGGCCCATAAACGATGTAGCTGTGGCCGGTGACCCAGCCGATGTCGGCGGCGCACCAGTAGATGTCGTCGTCACGCAGGTCGAAGATGAGGCGCGTGCTCCACATCACCTGCGTGAGATAGCCGCCGGTGGTGTGCAGCACGCCCTTGGGCTTGCCCGTGGTGCCGCTGGTATAGAGGATGTAGAGCGGATGCTCGGAGTCAAGCTCGACCGGCGGGCAATCCCTGCTGGCCTCTTTCAGGATTTCGTGCCACCACAGGTCGCGGCCTTCCACCCAATTGACCTTTTCGCCGGTGCGCTTCACCACCACGCACTTCTCGATCGTGCGGCAGTTGGTGAGCGCGGTGTCCGCCGCTTCTTTGAGTGGCACGATTTTGCCGCGCCTGAACCCGCCATCGGCTGTGACCAGCACTTTTGCCCCGGCGTCATTGATGCGGTCGGCCAAGGCGGAGGCGCTGAAGCCGCCAAACACCACAGAATGCACAGCCCCGATGCGCGCGCAGGCCAGCATGGCCATCGGCAACTCGGGAATCATCGGCAGGTAAATCGCCACGCGGTCGCCTTCGCTCACACCGAGCATCTTCAGGGCATTGGCGAAGCGGCACACCGCTTCGTGGATTTCGAAGTAGGTGTACTGCACGGTCTTGCCGTCTTCCGATTCCCAGGTGATGGCCGGCTTGTTGCCGGCTTTCAGCAGGTGCCGGTCAAGGCAGTTGTAGCTCACATTTACTTTGCCGCCGACGAACCATTTGGCGTGCGGCGGATTCCATTCCAAAGTTTTCTCCGGCGGCGTGAACCAGTCGATCAGCGTGGCGCGTTCGGCCCAGAAGTGCTCCGGGTCGTCGAGCGCCTGCTTGTAGAGCTCTTCGTATTCCACCAGCGAGCCAAGTCGCGCGCGCTTGGCGAAATCCTCCGGCGGCGGGATCGGCTTTTCCAGCAAGACTTTGGGATCGAACTCACTCATTCAGGGCTCCATCAGGTGGAGTAAAGGCCCGCGCCTGTTGAGACGCAAGGAACAAGGTAGCAGAAAACGAAAACAGAAAATAGAAAATGGAAAAGAGGAAATGGAAAAGCGTGAGCCCGCCAGAGTCTTGGTTCCGAAGGAGACGCATGATGCTGTCATGCCGAGCGAAGCGAGGCATCTGCATTTCCCTCAACGACAAGGATGAAGATCACCCGTCCGCCGCTGGCAGACCCGGAATGCCACGGTTTCCTTCATGCATGCTCCAGTACGGCAGAGCCGGCGCGGGCTACGTCGGTATCCTGCTCCTCGCTGCCATTGCTGACGCCGATGGCGCCGACGCAAACATCGTCCACCATCAGCGGCAGTCCGCCGCGCAGCGGAGTTTGCTTGGCTTGGCTGGCGATGGCCAGCGCGAGCGACACGCGCAGGTCGGGTTGGCCATCCACCTCGTAAGGCCCGGTAGGCTTGCGGCGAATCGCGGCGCACTCGGCCTTGTTGATCGCGATCGCCACCGACGAAATCTTCGCGCCGTCCTGCCGCGCGAACGCCAGCAAGTGGCCGCCATCGTCCACAACCGCGATGTCCATGGGCACGCCGATTTCGCGCGCGCGTCGCTCCGCCGCCGCGAGCACGGCCTGCGCGCCCTCCAGCGTCAGCTTCGGATTGTTTCGCGTGACGAGTGGCATCTGCTGGTCGGCAGACGATATTTGTCGGCGGTCGCAATGGTGGCGACCTAAAGGTCGCCGCTAAAACTCAGTCACCGCCGCCGGGCTGCCAAACTTTGATCCGCCGGAATTGCTGCATCACTGGCCCTTGTAGCCCGCCGCTCCACACGGAAATTCCCAGCAGCGCGACGGCGGCCGCGCCGATCAATTTAGCGGAGAGGATCATGCGCGGCTGCTGGTAGCTTTCTCCCATCATCCAGCAGAAATTCATCAGCAACCAGCAACTGGCGCTGCCGTTGGCGGCCCAGATGGCAGCGTCGCGCGGCAAGAAGCGAAACACAACCACGTGGCATAGAAATGCCACTGCTCCGGCGGCGGTGCCGATGAACGGCCACTCCACCAGCCAGAGGAAATCCATCAGCAGCCAGAGAGACGTTCCCAAAGTTTCCAACTGTTCCTGTCGAGACGGGCCGGTCGCAACATCGGCGGTGGCGGTCAATTCAGAGCACCTCCGGATTCAAAGCGTTGGGCGGGCGCTGTCCATCGAATAGCGCAATCACGTTGGTGGCGGCCATGACCGCCATTTTGGTGCGCGTCTCCACCGATGCGGAAGCGATGTGCGGCGCCAGCACCACGTCGTCGCGCTGGCGCAAGCCGGCGTGGATTTCCGGCTCCCGCTCGTAAACGTCGAGCGCCGCGCCGGCGATTTTTTTCGCCTCCAGCGCGGCCACCAGCGCGGCTTCATCCACCACCGGGCCGCGCGACGTGTTGATCAGATACGCGGTAGGCTTCATTCTTGCCAAAGATGGGCCGCTAATCATGTGGCGCGTTTCCGGCATCAGCGGGACGTGCAGGGAAACAAAATCCGCTTCCGCGAAGAGGCGGTCACGATCCACAAACTCAGCATGCAATTCCTTCTCGGCATCCGCTGGCGCGCGAACCGCATCGTTGTAGAGCACGCGCATGTGGAAGCCGGAGGCGCGGCGCGCTACCGCTCGCCCGATACGGCCGAAGCCAATCAAGCCCAGCGTCTTGCCCCACACATCGCCGCCGCAGAGCTGGTCGAGGTTCCAGCCGCGCCACTGGCCGGAGCGCGCCAGCTTTTCTCCTTCATGGATGCGGCGCGCAACGCACATGAGCAAAGTCCACGCGAAGTCCGCGGTTGTCTCATCCAGCACGCCGGGCGTATTGGTGGCGACGATCTTGCGCCGCGTGCAGGCCGGCAGGTCGATGTTATCGAAGCCGACGGCGACATTGGCCACAATGCGCAGGCCGCGCGCCGCGTCCAGCAGTTCGTCGTTGACTTTTTCCGTCAGCAGGCAGATGAGCGCCTGGGCGCCGCTCACGCGCTTGAGCACCTCGGCGCGCGGCGGGCGTTCCGGCTGCTCCCAGTAGTCCACATCGAATTTCGCGGCGAGCAAGTTGCGCGCGGGATCGAACAGGCGGTGCGTAGCAAACAGCTTCGGCTTGGCCATTCGGGTGTGAACGCTCCTCGGCTTGAAATCGGTGAGTAGCATATCAGGTGCAACATATAAAGAAGCAAGGAATGAAAGGGGGCTAGGTACTCGGGACTCGGGACGACTGACTGGAAGACCCCGGGGTTTTCGAGTCCCTAGTCCCCAGTCCCTGCCCAACGCCTTGCCTCCATTCACCGCGGCGCATATAGTGCAGAAGGGAACATGGAAAAGGGCGTTACACGCGAGTTGCAGAAGTTGCTGGGCCGCGATGCGGTGCTGAGCGCCTCAACCGACTTACTGATGTACGAATACGACGGCTCGGTGGAGCAGGCGC
>JBOGNS010000571.1:0-4378 GCA_050747305.1 Candidatus Acidiferrales bacterium
GTGGTGGCGGCCAGAGCCAGGCTGGCCGCCGCGAGGCTGATCGTCAAGAACGTTCTATTCATGATCTTCTCCTTGCGAAAGGTGATTTGGTGGCGGCGGCTCTTGCAGTGTTCGCGGATGCTAGGGAACCGTAAGCGATGGGCGGGAACTTGGGCCGTCAACTTGTGGTGAATTCCTCGATTACCGTTCAGGAAAACGAAGAGGGAACACGTCCACCAGCATCTATTCTAGGCACGGGCAGCGGGAAAAACGAATACAGCGATGCTGGTAAACCGGCGCGGCAGGTTACGCAAACCGCCGTCAGTTTGTATGGATCAAAATCCTCACGCCGCTGGCTGCGGCTTGCTTTGCGCTTGCCGGGCGCGGGTCCCCGGGCTTGCGCAGGGTCAGCAGATTCTCCGCGATACCGGCGTTGGCAAAGTAGCGGTGGACATTGGCGGCGCGTTGTTGCGCGAGTTGCGTGGTGTCGCCCTGGCCGGACGCCAACCCTTCGATGGAAATTTTGAAGCCGGGCGACGCCAGCAGAATGCCGGCAAGCCGGCTGACCACTTCGCGCGCCTCCGGCCGCAGCTTTGCTTGCTCGAAAACGCCATCGGGCAGGGTGATAAGCAAGCCTTGTGGCACAGGTTGCGCCAAGTGGCCGACAGCGCTGCGTAACCGCGCGGCGGCCGCCTCGCGATCGATCTTGGGCGTTGCTTCCGCGCGGCGTGCTTCAGCCTGCTGTTTGCGGCGCAGGCGGGCGGCTTCTGCGCGGAGCTTCTCTTGCTCGGCTTGCGATTCGGCGCTCAAGCGATTCTTCTCCGCGCTGAGCCGCTCCTTTTCCGCGACGGATTGCGCGAGTTGCTGCTCGGTGCGCAGCCGCGCGTCTTCCTGCATCTGCAATTCGATTTCGCGCTTCTTGGCGAGCAGTTGCGCCTTCTCTGCCTCGGTGGTGGCGGATTGCAACTCGGCTTCCAGTGCCCTCATTTCGCTGGCGCGGGCTTCGCGTTCCTGGGCCAGCGCGGCCTGGAAGGAGCGGCGCTCGGCCAAATGTTGCGCTTCCGAGGCCTGCCGAATGGCATTGTGGGCGATGCGCCGGATCTCGTCTTTGTCGCGGTCAGCGTCGGCGGCGGCGCGCGCATTTTCCAGATTTTCTCTCGCGCGTTCCAGTTCGGGCATCGCGAATTGCGCAGCGCCCGCGCGCACAGCGATGGCAATGGCGGTGCGGGCCTGCTGCAAATCGGTGCGCTGGTCGCCATCCGGCTCGGGCGCGGTGGCCAGCGTTTCGCGGTCATACGCATACCGCGTGGGCGCGCCGTCGAAGCCCAGCGCGACGATGCGTAGCTCTTCCACGTCATCTTCCGGCTGCGTATTTTCCAGCACCACGAAGCGGCTGGGAACCTTCACTGCGAAGTGCGGCTCGGCGGTGACCACCATGGCGAAGGTGCGCATCGGCGTGCTGGCTTCAAGTTGGCTCTCGTCGTCGTCCAGCACAAATTCGCCGGCATTCACCACTTGCCCTTCGGGTGACAACGTCCACAGCACGAAGGTGTTGTAGTCGCCGCCAAACTCCGCCGCTGCCTTCATCTTGTCCAGTTTGATTTTGATTTTCGTGGCGCCCTTCTTGCGCTCGATTTCCGCGTGGCCCTTGCCGCCGGGCAGCCGGTGCGTACCGCGCAGCTTGACGGTGACTTCGTCACCTTCCGGATACGCGATGGCCAGCGTCTCGCGCGAATCCTGCGTGCGCGAGGGGCGTGGTTCGTCCGCTGCCGGTGGTCCGGCTGCCGAGACGGCAACTGCCGCCACGAAGAGCAACAAGGCGCTAGGCCGCGCGAAATTCAACATCATCTCGCTTCCTCCACTTTTTCGCGCGGCCCGGTATTCTTGCGGCTGCGCGATTTCTTGGACTGGTTTTGTCGACCGGGAATTGATCCACCCCAACCAGAGAGGCTCCCATTCGTCAACCGGGCGCAAGCCAGCGCAAATGGGAACTGCCTGAGAGTATGCGCACCACCGCACGGCAAGCCAATACCGGAATCTGCGTACCAGCATTGCTGTACGAACGGCGCTGGGCGCGCTATCGTGCGAATGCATCCTCCTCCGGAGAAGGCCGATGACGAAAGCAGACGCACGCGTGGCGCTTATTACCGGCGCCACCGACGGACTAGGCCGCGCGACCGCGATCTATCTCGCTGAGCGCGGCTATCACGTGCTGGGCGCGGGGCGCAACGCGGCCAAACGCTCCGAAGTCGAGCAATTGGCGCGCGAGCGGAAGTTGCCGCTCGAGATGCTGGAGATGGATGTGACCAGCGACCACTCGGTGGATGCCGCGCTGGCGGAAGCCCAACGGCGCGCCGGCCGCATCGATGCGCTGGTCAACAATGCCGGCTATGCAGTGATTGCGCCGGTGGAGGAGGTGTCGCTGGAAGATTTGCGCGCGCAGTTCGAAACCAACTTTTTTGGAGTGATTCGCGTGACCCGCCGCGTGCTGCCGGCGATGCGCGCGCGGCGCGCCGGGCGCATCATCAACATGAGTTCGATAGCTGGCAAGTTCGCGTGGCCGCTGTTCGGCCCTTACAGCGCGAGCAAGCACGCGCTGGAAGGGATCAGCGACGCGCTGCGCCTGGAATTGCACGCGTTCGGCATTCACGTGGTGCTGATCGAGCCGGGATTCATTCCCTCGAACATGGGCAATGTGTCGGCGGAGTTGAGCGCGGCGTACAGCGGGCGCGCGAAGGAAAGCGCGTACGCCAAGGTCTACAGCGGCTTTCGCAGCCAGTGGAAGCAAACCACCAGTCGCGCCAAATCCACCCCGCAGGATTGCGCCCGCGTGGTGCACCGCGCGCTCACCGATTCCCCGCCCCAGGCGCGCTACACCGTGACGCGGCGCGCGGCCGTGCTCAGTCTGGCCAAGCGCCTGCTGCCGGATTCGGTGATCGACCACCGCACGCTCCGCGCCTACGGCTTACTGTAGCGGCGACCTTTAGGTCGCCATTTTCGGTGTGCAAACTAAAAGTGTCGGCCTGAAGGCCGCCGCTTACACAGCTTACCATCGGCCTGTTTGCATGCCGCTTAGATTTCCACACGTATATACCGCGAATACCTGATTGACCGCGAGCGGATAAGCTCCTACCTTCATCCATCATTCTTGGGGGGTGATTTGTGTCCACGTTCTATCCCATCGGGTTGCCAGAACAAGAAAAACACGAATTGCACGCGGAGTATGAGCGGCTGCGAGGCCAATACTACGCGCTGGCGGAAAGCCCGTTTTCATCGAAGGGACTCGATGATCTGCGAGTGGTGGTGAAGCGCATGGAGGAAATAGCGCTGGTTTTGCGACTCCCGCTGGTAGAGCCGCGAAAGCAGAATTAACGCACGCCCGTCGCGATGCGCCTGTACGCAGTGTGCCGAGAGGAGCAGAGGCAGGAGTGTTTGTGCTACAGGCGGGCCGCTTCCCCGATCGCGATTACGCCATTCTGAATCTCATCTTCCGTGTTGTAATAGTGCGGTGAAGCGCGCAGCGCCCATTCCACGCCTTTCTGGGCAAAGTCAATCACCGCGTATTGACGCGAACTGACACTCGTGTTTACGCCGCGCTGCATCAAGGCGCGATGAATGTCCGCCCCGTCGCGGTCGGGGATCTCGATGGTGACAATGCCGCAGCGGCGCGCGCCGCGGTCCAGCACGCGAAAGCCCGCCGCCCCCAACTGTTCGCGCAGGAGCGCCGCCAGCGCCGTGGTGCGCTCGGCAATGCGCTCGATGCCGATGTCCAACGCATAGCGCACCGCCGCGCCCGTGCCCAGCACCAGCGCATAAGCGAACTCCCAATTCTCGTAGCGCTTGGCGCTGGACACCACTTCATAGCGGTTCGGCTCCAGCCAGCGCGCGGAGTGCAAATCGAGAAAGAGCGGCTCCAGTCCGGCGGCCAGCGCGCGATCGGAGGCAAACAAGAAGCCCGCGCCGCGCGGCCCGCGAAGGAATTTGCGGCTGGTGGCGCTCAAGAAGTCGCAGCCCATCGCGTTCACATCCAACGGAACCTGGCCTGCGGACTGGCACGCATCCACCAGGTACCACACGCCGTGCTCGCGGCAGATGCGCCCAACCGCTTCCACCGGCTGCACCAGGCCGGAGTTGGTGGGCACGTGCGTCAGCGCGACCAGCCGCGGTCGCCGCTCGCGCAGCAGCCGCGCCACCGCATCGCGGTCCACGCCGCCTTCCGCAGCTTCCGGTGCGCGTACCACTTCAATGCCGCAGCGGCGCGCCAGCGAGAGGAACATGATCTGGTTCGAGGCGTAATCGTTGACGCTGGTGAGGATCACATCGCCGCGCTCGAAAGGGATCGCCGAGAGCGCCTGCTGGTAGGCGACGGTGGCGTTCTCCACCATAGCGATGTTGCGTG
>JBOGNS010000572.1:0-3070 GCA_050747305.1 Candidatus Acidiferrales bacterium
GGAAGTAGGCGATCTTCTTGCCGGAAGGCGAGACGGAGAGCTTGCCGAGATACGCATCCAGCGTCATCAGTTCTTTGCGAGTTTCTTTGACCAGGTCGAGCAGCACGAGTTGCGGCGGGGTGGAAAGGCCGGAATCGCGCTCGACGGCCACGGCGAGGTTGCGCGGGGCATCGTAAGCCACGGCCACAAACTGGTGACGCGAAAAGAGCGGCGAGCCGCGTCCGGCGAGCGGCCGCAGTTTGTTCAGCGAAAAGAGCAGCTTGGGCTGCACCGCTTCGGTTTGGTAGACGACGGTGGCGCCGTCGGTGAGCCAGGTGGCGTTATCGGCTTCCTGAATCGTGCCGTCGCCTCGGCCAATTTTAAGTTCTTTGCCGGTTTCGTCGATGAGCAGTGTGAGGAAGCTGTCCTCGGTTTCGCCGCGCTCCCAATTGGTGTAGAAGCGGACAGTCATTTCCACGGTGAGATGCTTGCCGGCGGGTCCCCAGCGCAGAGATTGAATGGCGTAGCTGAAGGGCGCGCCGCCCTGCACGAGCCGCTCGCCATCCACGATGCGCTTGCGCTTGCCGTCGGTGGTGCGCAGCCAGATGTCGTCGCGCTGCATCTGCACGCGGCGCACAGTGATGACGCGGCGGACGGCATAAGCGAGGCGGCCGTCGTGGGAAAAGTCCATGGCTGTGCATTCCTGCTCGATGACTTCGGCGGGGGCTTGCGCGAAGGCGGGAGTGAGTGCGGCGAAGAAGAGCATGAAGCAGAGAAAGCTGGGCGTCATGACGGAGCTAAGCATCACGGGTGAGTTGCTTTCTTGGATTTGATGCGGCGAATTTCGTCGAGGCGCTCGGCGAGGCGTTTCTCGAAGCCTTCGCTGGTCGGCTGGTAGTAGCGCCGGGCTTGCAGGCTTTGCGGCAGGCAGGACATGCCGGTCAATTTATCCTCCTCGTCGTGAGCGTATTGGTAGCCTTTGCCGTAGCCGACGTTGCGCATCAAGCCGGTGACCGGGTTGCGCAGGTGCAGCGGCACCGGCTCGGCCAGCGTTTCACGCAAATCAGTTTGCACAGCGCCGTAGCCGCTGTAAAGCGCATTCGACTTGGGGGCCAGCGAAAGATAGACGGCGGCCTGCGCCAGCGCCAGATTGCCTTCCGGCATGCCGACAAAATCCATGGCGTCTTTTGCGGCCACGGTGACGGCCAAAGCGTTGGGGTCAGCCAAGCCGATATCTTCGCTGGCCATGCGCACCAGGCGCCGCGCGATGTAGAGTGGGGCCTCGCCGGACTCGAGCATGCGCGCCAGCCAGTAAAGCGCCGCGTCGGGATCGGAGTTGCGCACGGACTTGTGCAGGGCGGAGATGAGATTGTAATGCTCTTCGCCGGCCTTGTCGTAGAGCAGCGTCTTGCGCTGTACGACGTCTTCGAGCACGGCAGTGGTGATCACGCGGCTGCCGGCGGTGTTAGGCGGAGTGCCGAGCGCGGCGGCTTCGAGGATGTTGCAGGCGGCACGCGCGTCGCAGTTGGAGGCGAGGGCGATGCGCTCGAGCACGTCGCCGGTGACGTCGACATTTTCGCGGCCCAGGCCGCGGTCTGCATCGCCGAGGGCGCGCTGGAGCAGCGACACGATTTCCGGCGGCGTGAGGGCATGCAGCACGTACACGCGGGCGCGCGAAAGCAGCGGGGCGATCACTTCGAAGGAAGGATTCTCGGTGGTGGCGCCGATAAACGTGATGTTGCCGCGCTCGACGTGCGGCAGGAAGGCGTCCTGCTGCGCGCGGTTGAAGCGATGCACTTCGTCCACGAAGACGATGGTGCGGCGGCCGGTGCGCCGCGCGCGCTGGGCGTCGGTCATTACCGCCTTGATTTCCTTGATGCCGGCAAGCACGGCGCTGAAAGGGATGAAGTCGGAGCGCGTGATGCGCGCGATGATCATGGCCAAAGTGGTTTTGCCGCATCCGGGCGGACCCCAGAGGATCATCGAGCTCAGCTCGTCGCGCTCGATTTGGGTGCGCAGCGGTTTGCCGGGGGCGAGCAGGTGGTCCTGCCCGAGGAACTCGTCGAGCGTGCGCGGGCGCATGCGGTCGGCCAGCGGCGCGCCGGGCGGCGGGTCGGAGATGGAACCGGCGGGGAGCTGATTGAAGAGGCTCACGGCGCGAAGCCTCGCTGGCGGGCCGCTTCGTAAAGGAGCACGGTGGCGGCCATCGCGGCGTTGAGCGAATCCACCGGTGCGGCCAGTGGGATGCGCAACGTGGAATCGGCGGAGCGCTCGATTTCCGGAGGGAGGCCCGCGCCTTCGTTGCCAATCAGCAGCGCCACGGGCGCGGTGAGGTCCACTTCGGAAGGCAGCGCGGAGCCCGCGGTACTTGCGGCGTAAGTGCGGAAGCCGGCGATTCGCAATTGCGCGAGCGCAACCGGCGGCGCGATCCCATGCACCACAGGCAAGCGAAGGGTCGAGCCGGCCGATGCGCGGAGCGCTTTGGGCGACCACGGATGCGCCGCGCCTGCGGTGACGATGGCCCCCGAGGCGCCAAAAGCTTCTGCGGCGCGAATTACCGTACCGAGGTTGCCCGGATCCTGCACTCCAACCAGCACGGCAACTAGCGGGTGGCCTGCCGACGGGCGAGTCAGCGCATCGAAGCCGGCTGCGCGCGGATGCACCAGTGCGGCGATGCCTTGCGGGGATTGCGTCCCGCTGACGCTTTGGAAGAGGCGGTCGCTGACGCGCAGCAGCCGCGCACTTTCGGGCAAGCGCGTTTCCAGCGCGGTCAAATGTTTCTCCGCCGAGGCGCTGAAGAGTACCGCGGGAACCTCCAGGCCGGAGCCGAGGGCCTCATCCACCAGCCGCGCGCCTTCCACAGCAGCTACGCCTTCATCGAGCGAGCCGGCGCCGCGCAGCGCGGCGCGAAACATTTTCAGCCATCGATTGTCGCGGCTGGAGACGGTTTCCGTGCGTCCCGTGAAAGCTGGCGAACGAGTTGGGGCTGGCGTGGTCATGGGTGGGCCGCCGGAATGCCGGCGATGCGGCACAGGCTAGAAGCCTGTGCTACTTGGCCAGCGTAACAAAAGAGGGGACATACAGGGAAGCG
>JBOGNS010000573.1:0-3382 GCA_050747305.1 Candidatus Acidiferrales bacterium
GTCATCATGCTGCTGCGCACATTCTGCACTTCCTGAAGGTGACAGCCGGCAGAGCCGCAGGTGCGCGGGGCCACGCGCAAGTCGCCGGGATTGACGAAGGCGATGTACTCCGCATCTTCCTCGAGCCACTCGGCAAACGCGCGCACCGGATTCGCCGCCGTGCGCCAAAGTTGCGGGACGCGCGGCTGCGGATGCGCCCGCTGCTTGGCCTGCTCGTAAGCGTCAGGGCCCATCGCGCCTGCACCGCCGGCTTTCACGTCAGCATTCCCACCGTGGCAATCCGTGCAACCAAGGCGCACAGTGCCTCCCGAATGCATGGTGGGTTCGTCGGTGGCGATATGGCAGGTGATGCAGCCGGCGCTCTTGCGGTCGGCTTCCGCCCATGTCTGCTCCATCAGCGAGGGGGGCGGCTGCTGCGCGCCCCGCGCAGGCCGCTCGGCAAGCGCGAGCAAAGCAAGGCTCAACGCGAGCGCACTAACCGCAGCGGGCGTGCGGTGTTGCAGCAGCAGCTTTCGGTGCAGGCGATGAATCATCCGCTTCAGCAAACTCACAGCCGACAGCTTACAGCCGACAGTCTGACTCTTAGCTGTCGGCTGTCAGTTTGTTGGCCGATTCCTCAGAACAGCAACCGCAAATCCGAAAAAACCGAATACAGCGTCTTGCGGGTGTAGATGTCTGCAAACCCTTTGCCCGGCGTGAGCGCGGCGCCGCCAAACGTGATCACCATGTTCTCGGAAAGCGGCGGGCGATACTGAAATCCCACACTGTAGTCCACGCCGATGGTATGCCGGATGGGCTGCTGAAACAGCAACAATTCCAGCGACTCGGTGCGATCGAAGCGAAGGAAATTCACGTTGATCAGCGTGCGCAATTTGGGAGTGAGTTCCACATCCACGCCGGCGTTGTAGAGAAACAGCCCGGGATTGACGAAGTTGGCCTGGCCTTCTTCCTTATTCGGGCGCAGATTCGGAAAGAGGCTGTTGGGGCCGACCAGCGCCACACCGGTGCCGGTGAGGCGGATACTTTGGCTATTCCACAGGCTGAACGGGCCGCCGGCAAAAACGGGCACGTCCACGATGGAATCGAAGCCGCGCGCGCGGCCGTCGCGCGGGTCGTCGTCCCCGGAGGCGTAAAGGAACGAGCCTTTGAAGCGCAGCCAGTCGCGGTCCACCGAGAGCTCCACCGCCGCCATCTGAGAATTGATGGTCACGCGGCGGCCGGCAATGGGATTGAGCGTGTCTTTGCCGAACGCCTGATAAAAGGCGTGGCTAATATTGAGGCGGCCGATATGGCCGTTGCCGGTCCAGCCCGCGTAGCCGGCCTGCACCTGGTGCGGCCGGACCGCGCCAACCGGCGCAGGCCGCACCAGAAAATCGTTCTCGTCGAAGTGCATGGTGGCTTCATCTTTATTGAGGTGCACGCTGAACTGGGTGTTGTAGCCGCGCGCGAAAAAATCCTGAATGTAGAGGTTGGCCACCGCCACCTGTTGGTGGCGCGCGCGGAAGGTGTTCAGCACGCTGTTGGTGTCTTTCTCCAGGAGATAGAAGTAAGCTGCGTTGTATTCCAGGCGGTTCTTAAGCAGGTTGCCGAACACGCGGAGGCCGGGCTGCTCGTCCACGAACAGGAAGCCGCGAAAATCGCTGGAGAACGGCTGGATGCCCGCGCGCACCGAGACAAAATCGAAATTGCGGCTCAGGTTGCGCAGCTTGGCTTCGACAAAAGCCTCCTGTAAGCCGAAATGCATATCCATGCGGCTGGTGCCGCGGCGCACGTCGATATTGACCACGCCGGTTTGGCGCACGTCGAGATGGTTCACATTGAAGGCCGGCGTAAAGCGCGCGCGAAAATCGAATGGCCGGAATGCCGTATCGCCGTGGAAGAAGTCGGCGGTTACGCGAAAGGTTTGCGTGACCACAAGCTGCTCGCCTTGGCCGAAGAATTCTTCGCTGCCGGGCCGCGCGGCGCTGATGTTGCTGGGCAGCGGCAGTCGCCGGAAGTTGGCGAGCGTGTTGCTCAGCAGTTGCAGATTCAGGAAGGTACGGCCGAAGAGCGGGTAGTCGCCTTTGAGCCGGTTGCGGTTGAACGGGTCCCACCAGCGACCCTTGACATAAGGATAAGGGCCATCGTGCCCGTAGCGCTTCCATTCCGGCTCTGCGAGGCTCCAGCGATCCGGCGCATCTTCATGGATCACGCGAGGGACAACGGGGCGTATCGGCTCGGGCGGCGTTGCGGCGCCTGCGGGAATGTCGCGCACAGAGGCGAGATCGCTGCTGCTATCGGAAGTAGCGGACGGAGTGAGCCGGCCCGCGTCGCGGCGCGGCTGCTGCATCGCGAAGTCGAGACCGACATCTACAACGGTGGTTTCGCCGGCGCGCGCCTCCATCTCCGGGAGCCGCATGGAACGGCCGCCGGCTTCCACGCCCAATCTAAACTTACCCGGCGGCAATCCCGCCAGACGAAAAATTCCTTCGGCATCAGTAACCGTCGCAAAGGCGCGAGCGCCCGCATCGAAGATCACCGACACGCGAACGCCCGGCGCAGGCCGGTTGGCTGCGTCTCGCACGCGCCCTTGAACCGCGCTGGCGCCACCGGCCGCGCCCCGCGGAAGGCGCTGCGGCGACTGCGCCGAAGCCTTTGCCGGCAGCGCCAGTCCGGCAAGCACAGCCAGAAATGATAGAAGGAGCTTTTGTCGACCGACACGCATAGATGCCGGCGGCGACCCGAGCGCCGCGCGCATGTAGCGGCGACCTTCAGGGCGCCATGGACTTGCTTTCGTAGTGCGGGCCGGGTGGCGACCTGAAGGCCGCCGCTACATGGCTCAGCCTACACGAAGTATTTTTAACGGCAAGCTTTGGTTTCGCGCGCTTGTGGCGCTTCCGGTACTATGCTACGAATCAAGCACACCGCTTTGCGAAACGCGATTCAAATCGCTGAAAGAGCTCGGCACAGATCGCGTGCCGCGGCTTGCGGCTGCGCGCTTTTCCTGGCCGCCTGCATCGCCGGATGCGGCGGCGGCTCCGCACCGCCCGGCAACCCGCCTGCGATTCCGCCGCCGAGCGAAATCACCGCGGCAGAAGCGCAAGCCATCAGCGAAGTGGCGGCGCAGTCCGTGGATGTGCCGCTGGTGGTGGCAGTAACGAATCGCACCGGCGTAATCCTAGCTGTGTTCCGCAAAGCCGGCGCGCCGGTGACAGCAGTTGGAAATTTTGGCGCGGTCGTCGACGCCAATGAGCTCGCGGTGGCATTGGCGCGCACCGCATCCTTTTTCAGCAACGATCAAGCGCCGCTGTCGTCCCGCACCGTGCGCTTCATTAGTGGAATCCACTTCCCGCCCGGCGTTTCTTTCACCCCGAACGCCGCGCTGTACGGGATCGAAAACACC
>JBOGNS010000574.1:0-3474 GCA_050747305.1 Candidatus Acidiferrales bacterium
ACGCCCGGGCGCAAGCAATCGAAGTGCGCCGGCGTGGTGGGCGAGGTGCTGAAGAAGTATCACCCGCACGGCGATTCGCCGGTGTACGACGCGCTGGTGCGCATGGCGCAGGAATTCAACATGCGCTACCTGCTGATCGACGGGCAGGGAAACTTCGGCTCGGTGGATGGCGACCCGCCGGCTGCCTACCGCTACACCGAAGCGCGCCTGGCAAAAATCGCGATGGAGCTGCTGGCGGACATCGAGAAGGAAACCGTTGACTTCGCCCCGAACTTCGATGAGACCACCGCCGAGCCGCTGGTGCTGCCGACGCGCGTCCCGAACCTGCTTGTCAATGGGTCCAGCGGCATTGCGGTGGGCATGGCCACCAACATCCCGCCGCACAACCTGCGCGAAGTGGTGGAAGCCACGATCCTGCTGATTGAGAAGCCGGAGCTCTCCGAGAAGCCTGATCGCGGGCTGAAGGACGTGATGAAAATTATCCCCGGCCCGGACTTTCCCACCGGCGGATTCATCAGCGGGCTGGAGGGCATCAAGAACGCCTACAAAACCGGACGCGGCAGCTTCATCATGCGCGCCAAGGCCGCCATCGAGCAGGCCGGCAAGGACCGCGAGAACATCATCGTCACCGAAATTCCCTATCAGGTGAATAAGGCCAAGCTGATCGAGCGTATCGCCGAGCTGGCCAACACCAAGAAGCTCGAAGGCATCGCCGAGGTGCGCGACGAAAGCGACCGCGAAGGCATGCGCATCGTGATCGAGCTGAAGCGCGGTGAAGAATCCAAACTCGTCCTCAGCCAGCTTTTCAAGTTCACGCAGATGCAGGAATCCTTCGGCATGATCCTGCTGGCCATCGTCAATGGCCAGCCGAGGGAATTGGCCCTCATCGATGCGCTGCAACTTTTCATTGACCACCGCGTGGACGTGGTGCGCCGCCGCACGCAGTTCGAGTTGCGCAAGGCGGAAGAGCGCGAACACATCCTGCTCGGTTACAAGAAAGCGCTCGAGCACCTCGATGAAATTATCAAGCTCATCCGTCGCAGCAAATCGCCGGCGGAAGCCAAAGCCGGCCTGATCGAGCGCTGGGATTTCAGCGATAAGCAGGCGCAAGCCATCCTCGACCTGCAACTGCACCGGCTCACCCAGCTCGAGCGCGAAAAGATCGTCGAAGAGCTCAAGCAAATCCAGGCGCGCATCAAAGAGCTGAAAGAAATCCTCGGCAGCGAAAAGAAATTACGCGGCGTGATCGTGGACGAGTTGCGCGAAGTGCAGAAGCAATTCGGCGACGAGCGCCGCACGCAAATCGTAGACAAGATCGAATAGATCAAGCTGGAAGACTTGATCGCCGACGTGGACATGGCCATCACCGTCAGCCACGCGGGATATGTGAAGCGCACGCCGGTGGATATCTACCGCCACCAGTCGCGCGGCGGCAAAGGACGCATCGGCGCGCGCACCAAGGACGAAGATTTCGTCGAGCACTTCTTCATTGCTTCGGCGCACAGCTACTTGCTGCTCTTCACCAACAAAGGCCGCGTGTACTGGCTGAAGGTGTACGAAATTCCCGAAGCCGCCGCCGCCACGCGCGGCAAAGCCATCAGCAACCTCGTGAATTTCCAGGACGGCGAGACGCTGATGGCCGTGGTAGGCGCGAAAAATCTCGAGGAAGAAGGCAAGTACGTTTTCTTCGCCACGCGCAACGGCACGGTGAAGAAGACCGCGCTCGCAGAATTCTCCAACCCGCGCTCCACCGGCATCATCGCCATCAATCTCGAAAAAGCCGACGAGGTGGTGGGCGCGAAGCTCACCAATGGCGAGCAGATGGTGTTCCTCGCGTCGCACGAGGGCCAAGCCATCCTGTTCCGCGAAACCGAAGTGCGCGCGATGGGCCGCAACGCGGGCGGCGTGAACGGCATGGACCTGGCGAAAGACGATTACGTGGTCTCCATGGAAACCACGCAGCCCGATTTTTCGATCATCGAGAAAGAAAACAAGAAGACCACGCGCAACCTCGATGAGTTGGAGTCCGACTGGATCCGCGAGTCGCTCACTTCGCTGATGCTCACCGTAGCGGAAAAAGGTTACGGCAAGCGCACGCCGCTGGCCGAATACCGCGTCACCAGCCGCGGCGGCAAGGGCGTAATCAACCTGAAGAAGACCGAGCGCACCGGCGGCGTGGTGGCCGCGTTGCAAGTGAGCGAAGATACCGACGTGATGATCATCACCGAGCAGGGCAAGGTGATCCGCGTGCACTCCAATGAAATCCGCGAAGCGGGGCGCGGCACGCAGGGCGTGCGCCTGCTGCGCATGGATGGCGACGACCAGGTCGCCGCTGCCGCCACCATCATCGAAGAAGAAGAGAAAGCGCCCGCTTAGGCATGTTCGCAGCGCGCGGGTTCATTTTTTTCGATTGTTTCGAATTCGCTGCACGGTTCTGCGCGCCGTGCGGATGAACGCCGCTGCCGGGCGGAACGGCAGCCGCTCCCAAAGGCTATGCTATAGTTTGCGATTCCGGGGTTTCTGCGCCGATGCGGCTACCCCGGCGACAGCAAGTCATGGCCAAGTTGCGCATCTCCGTAGTCGAATACCTGAACACAGCCCCGCTGGTGTGGGGCTTCACCAACGGCCCGCTACACGGCCGTTACGAACTGACCTTCGCCGTGCCCTCGCAATGCGCCGAGCAGTTGCGGCGCGGCGATGTGGACTTTGGCATCATCCCGGCCATCGAGTACGCGCGCATGAGCGGCATGACGGTATTGCCGGGCATGGCCGTAGCGGCGAAGGACATGGTGCGCAGCATCCTCGTGGTGTCGCGCGGCCCCATCGAACGCGCCAAGCGGCTGGCGCTCGACGCGAGTTCCCGCTCGTCGCAGGCTCTGGTGCGCATTCTTTGTGCGGAGCGCTGGCGCATCCAGCCGGAATTTGTGAGCGCGGCGCCCGATCCTGCGGCCATGCTGCGCGATGCCGATGCGGCGCTGCTCATCGGCGACCCGGCGCTGCGCCTCGATGTGCAACTGCAACAGCTCGCGGCCAAGCCGCGCAACGGCGAATACTGCTGCGGTGGCGACCCCAGCGAATGGCCGATTGCCGGCATGGAGTCCATTTATTTGTACGACGTGGCGCACGAGTGGCGCGCCATGACCGGCTTGCCCTGCGTGCTGGCGATTTGGGCCGGCAGGCGCGACGCGGTCACGCCGCAAGTGGTGGCGGATTTTGGCGCCTCGAAGCAGTATGGGCTCGAGCGCATCGCGGAGATTGCGGAAGCCGCTGCGGAGAAGCTCGAATTGCCTGCTGCAGACCTGGAAAGCTACTTGCGCGACAATATCGATTTCACGTTGGACGCAGAAAATCGGGCCGGGCTAGAATTGTATTTTCGCAAAGCCGCGGCGCTGGGGCTGATTCCCGCCGCACCCGCACTGGAATTTGCTGCCGCGCCCGCCGCGGCGAAAGGCGTATAGGGGCGGACCCCTGTGT
>JBOGNS010000575.1:0-2720 GCA_050747305.1 Candidatus Acidiferrales bacterium
GGTAGGAGTAGGTTTGCTGCCTAGGCTCTCCGGGGTGGGAGTAGGCTTAGCTCCCAGACCGGAGGCTCCTGCCTCCGGGCTCGGAGTGGGCGCTGCGGCGTCGGGAGTCTTGCGCTGTGCTGCTGCGAAGAGGGGCCGCAGATTCGCGTGACCGGCGTCGCGGGCTAGGTCGGCGGCGGTGTTGTCGGCGGAATCGCGCAACGCGGGGTCGGCGCCGGCTGCAAGCAGCGTGGCGACGGCGTCGCGGCGTCCCCAGAATGCGGCGGACATGAGCGCGGTGGAGCCGTTGGAGGTTGCGGCGTTGGCGTCGGCGCCGGCTGCGAGCAGCGCGGCGACGGCAGGGGCGTGGCCTTGCGTGGCGGCGTGCATCAGCGCGGTCTGGCCTTTGTGGTCGGCGGTGTTGGGCGCGGCTTTGGCGGCGAGCAGAGCCTTGAGCACGTCGGTGTGGCCGTTGAAGGCGGCGAACATCAGCGCGGTGCGGCCGTTTTCGTCGGCGGCATCGGTGCGCGCGCCGGCCTTGAGCAGCGGCGCGATCATGGGGAGGAAGCCGCCGCGCGCGGCCATCAGCAGCGCAGTAGCGCCGACTTTATTTTTTGCTTCGACGTTAGCGCCGGCGGCCAGCAGCGCGTCCACGGCGGCGGTGTGGCCTTCGTTGGCGGCCCAGGTAAGCGCAGTGTCGCCCCACTGATTGGCGAGGTGCACGTTGGCCCCGGCCTTGACCAGCGCCTGCACCGCCGCAACGTGTCCTTTGGCCGCAGCGAGCATGAGCGCAGTGCGCCCGGCGTTGTCAGCCGCATCGATGTGCGTGCCGGCTTGGGTGAGTTGCGTGATGGCGGCGGCGTGGCCGGCGTTGGCGGCCATCATAAGCGCAGTAATGCCGTCCGGCGTGCGATGGTTAACTGCGGCGCGCGCGCGCAGCAACGCGGCGATAGTCTCGGTGTGCCCGCCAAATGCGGCGAAGAACAGCGGCGTGCTCCCGCTGCGCGTCTGCGCGTCAGCGTCTGCGCCAGCCTTCAGCAGCACCACCACCACCGGCGTGTGTCCCAAGGAAGCCGCGACCCCCAGCGGCGTAAAGCCACGCGCGTCGCGCGCATCCACGTCAGCCTTCTTCCGCAGCAGCGCCCCCACCGCTTCCGCCTCGCCCCGCTCCGCCGCCGCAAATAACGCCGCATCCAGATTCGGTGGCGCGGTCTGCTGCGCTTTCGCCTGCACCCACAGCGGCATGCCCCGCACGGCGGGGAGCATCGCGCAGACAGCGGCAAGCGCAACACATCTAAGGATGTGAGCAGCAGACATAATCCAAGGAGCGATTCTACGATAACAAACGGCGGGGCGGTCGGATAGAGCCGTTGCTGGAGGACAGCGCATTGTATGATTCAAGGCATATCGCAACCGCGCCCAGATGGTATTCAACCACGGGCTAAAAAAAACTGTGTGACCGCGAACTGAACCGCCACTGCGGTTGGTGTGACACCGCGGCGGTTTGAAAACAAAGCGGCAGCTTCGCTACCGCACTCCATGTAACCCCGCCGAGTGAGCCTTCCGCAAAGCGCGCTTCACAGGCAAAATAGTGCAATGGCGACCATGGGCGAGAAGCCGGCAACTCTGAGCGCTGAGGTGGTGCGGGAGCGGGTGGAGGGGGTGTATCGGGCGGAGGGGCGGCGGGTGTTTGCGACTTTGGTGCGGTTGTTGGGGGATTTTGATTTGGCGGAGGAGGGGTTGCACGACGCGTTTACTGCGGCGCTGGAGCAGTGGCCGAAGGATGGCATCCCTGCGAATCCGCGGGCCTGGCTGGTATCTGCGGGACGGTTCAAGGCGATTGACCGGTTGCGGCGGCGCGCGCGGTTTGATGCCGTGGTGGCAGAGAAGACCGAAGGCGGAGGGGACACACGCGATGTCGGACGTCAGGAAACGGACTGGAACGATGAAGGGCTGGAGGATGACCGGCTGCGGCTGATTTTTACTTGCTGCCATCCGGCGTTGCAGGCGGAGGCGCGAGTGGCGCTGACGTTGCGCGAAGTGTGCGGGCTGACGACGGAAGAAATCGCGCGCGCGTTTCTCACCGCGCCGCCGACCCTGGCGCAGCGCATCGTGCGCGCGAAGGCAAAGATACGCGAGGCGCGCATTCCGTATCAAGTGCCGGCTGCGGCGGAGTTGGCGGAGCGGCTGGATACGGTGCTGCAGGTGGTGTATCTGGTGTTCAACGAAGGATACTCGGCGTCGTCGGGGGAGTCGGTGACGCGCGCGGACCTTTCGGGCGAGGCGATCCGGCTGGGGCGGCTGCTGCTGGAGTTGTTGGCGGAGCCGGAGGTGATGGGGTTGCTGGCGCTGATGCTGCTGCAAGAGTCGCGGCGGACGGCGCGCAGCACGCCCTCGGGTGATCTGGTGCTGCTGGAGGAGCAGGACCGGTCGCAGTGGAACCGCGAGCACATCGCGGAAGGGCTGGCGCTGGCGCAGCGGGCGCTGGGGTCAGGGCGCGTAGGAGCGTACACGATGCAGGCGGCGATTGCAGCGGTGCATGCGCGGGCGGCGACAGCGTCGGCAACGGATTGGGGGCGCATCGTGGCCGTGTATGACTTGCTGGCGCGTGCGGAGCCGTCGCCGGTGGTGGAGCTGAATCGCGCGGTGGCAGTGGCCATGCGCGATGGCCCGGCGGCAGGGTTGGCGCTGATTGATGCGATTCTCGAGCGCGGCGAGCTGGCGGAGTATCACCTGGCGCA
>JBOGNS010000576.1:0-2303 GCA_050747305.1 Candidatus Acidiferrales bacterium
ATCATCGAGCGCGCCTGCTCGATAGTGCGATCGTCGCGCAGCCGCGCCAGCACCGCCAGCCACTGCGAATTTCGCGCCGTAACCTCAGCCTCCGGCACGATCATCGGCACATACACGTAGCGCCCGGACAGCGGACGCAACGGGTCGCGATAATTCGCGGCCAGTACGCCGGTCACGCGGTACAGCGTGCCACTCAACCGCAGCGATTTGCCGGCCACGCCGGCATCGCGCGCAAAATGCCCCTCCCACAACTCATAGCTGATCATCGCCACCGGCTCCCGCGCCTGCTCTTCCTCCGCTGAAAACGTGCGCCCCACCGCCGGCGCCACACCCAGCATCGTGAAGAAACCCGGCGACACCGCTGCTCCGCTCACTAACTGCGGCCCGCCTTCCTGTTCCAGAAAAAAAGTGCGCCCGCGGATCGCCGCCGTGGCCTCAAAAGCGCCG
Organism: Candidatus Acidiferrales bacterium; assembly: GCA_050747305.1. Lineage (GTDB taxonomy): Bacteria > Acidobacteriota > Terriglobia > Acidiferrales > UBA7541 > JBOGNS01. Next base: position 448 of record JBOGNS010000576.1, read on the forward strand.
CTCTCGCGAAAGTCGCTGAAGTCGGGATACGAAGCCAGGGTGCGAAGCTGTGTCGCCCCGCGCCGCACCGCGATCACCAGCCGCTCGCCATCCTCATACGGCATGGGTGCCAGCAGCACCGCGTTCACCACGCTGAAAATCGCGGTGTTGGCGCCGATGCCCAGCGCCAATGTCAACAGCGCCACAATCGTGAAAGCCGGATTCCGCGCCAGCATCCGCACCGCATATTTCACATCCTGCCAAAACGTTTCCATCGCTTCTACCTCAATCCGCACAGGCTGAAAGCCTGTGCCACTCCGCGCCACGTTCTTCTTGACGGATGGCCGTGCGTTCTTGTCCGTCAATCACAATCCATTCCTTTTGAGCCTCCGCGATCTCTATGCTCCTCTGCGCCTCGGTGTTTCTCAGTTCTTTTCCTTTTGGTTTTTCGTCATTTCTTGTTCGGAGTTCTGAGTTCCCTCATTCGTACCGCAGCGCCACCATGGGATCCACGCGCGACGCGCGACGCGCCGGAATCCAACACGCCAGCATGGCCACCGCTGCCAGCAGTGCCGGTATGCCGATGAAGGTCAGCGGGTCGAGCGGCGAAATGCCATAGAGCAAGAATGTGAGGAAGCGCGTGACGCCGGCGGCCGCAGCCAAGCCGACCGCGCATCCGATCAACGTTAGCGTCATGCCGCTGTGCAGCACCAATCCCAAGATGTCGCGGCGTTGCGCGCCCAGCGCCATGCGGATGCCGATTTCGCGCGTGCGCTGGCTGACGGCAAACGAAATCACGCCGTAGATGCCGACGGTGGCGAGCACCAGCGCCAGCCCGCCCATTACGCCGAGCAGCGTGGCCGCGAGGCGCACAGGAAGCAGCGCGATGCCCATCTGCGCGTCGAGCGTGCGGATGTTGAAGACCGGCAGGTTTGCGTCGAGCGACCGCACCGTGGCGCGCGCCGTGTCAGCCAGCGCGGCAGGGTCGCTGTGCGTGCGCACCGCTACGGTGAGGGCTGGGCTGTAGTCCTGGCTGTGGGGGTAGAAAATGTAGGGCGTGGCCTCTTCGCCCAGCGAATTGTACTTGCCGTCGCGCGCCACACCGACCACCTGCAGGGCAAACGGAACGAATTCGGCGCCGACGCGCCGCGTGCGTGTGAGCCGCTTGCCCAGCGCGTTCTGTCCCGGCCAGTAGCGGCGCACAAATGCTTCGTTGACGATCACTGCGCCCGACGCCTCCGGCGTATCGGAGGTTTGAAACTCACGCCCCGCCACAAGCGGCGTGCGCAGCGTCCGGAAGTAGCCCGGCCCGGCGTGGCTGAAGCGGACCTCGCGGTCTTCGCCTTCGGCGAACTGATAGCCTTCGATTTCTACCGTGCCGCGCGACCACCGCAAATCGAGCGGTAGCCGCGTCGCCACGCTGGCTGACTCCACCTGCGGCACGGCGGCCAGTCTTTCGTGCAGCTCCTTCAAAAATGCCTGTCCGCGGGCCGCGTCGTATCCTGAAGGCGCGAGATCCAAGTCCAAGAGCAACACATTGCTGGAATCGAAACCGGGGTTGATGGCTTCGGCGTTGGCCAGGCTTCGCAGGAACAGCCCCGATGCGATCAGCAGCGGCAATGAAAGTGACACCTGCGCCACCACCAACGCGCTGCGCAGACGCCCGCGATGCAAGCCGCCTACGGTGCCGCCTTCGTCTTTCAGAGCCTGCACCTGCTCCGGCCGCGAAGCGCGCAACGCTGGCGCGAGTCCAAAAAGAATGCCGGTAAGCAGCGAAATGCCGAGCGTGAACAGCAGCACGCGATAGTCCAGCGCCAGGTCGAGCGCGACGGGCACCGGCAAAGGCGGGCGAAAGGCGGTAAGCAATGACGTAGTCC
>JBOGNS010000577.1:0-10193 GCA_050747305.1 Candidatus Acidiferrales bacterium
ATCCCACTGTTTGGAAGTCGCGCCGCTGAAAAGGCGCATCGGCCTGATTGCTGCGCTGCTGCAAGCTTTCTTCAGCGCGCGCCGCTAGCTGCGCCCTTCGCTTTGCCCTTCTTGCGCGCCTCGTAGGCGACCACTTTCTGGATGGTTTCGACGGCCTCAGGAGTTTTGCACGACGTGTCGCCGTGATCCACATCCACTTTGCCGATGCGCTTGGCTGCCGCCAGCGCTTCCTGGGTCAGCGCGGGACGATAGCTGCCGATGCCGATGAGCGCGTTATTCATGGCGTAGCGGGCGCGGTTGGGTGACGAGTGTATCTCCTTCTCGATGGTTTGCAGGATGCGACGGCAGTCCGCGTCGGGCAGCGCAGCATCATCCCGCATCATCACCCCGAGGATGTGATAGCCGGCGGCGCGATACATCTCTTTCGGCGACTTCATCCATTCCAGCATCTTTTTCTGCGCCACGGGACTCTTCGCCACCAAGCCCGCGAGGTAATCCACCGGCATGTACCACGCGGCGGTCTTGATCCATTTGTCGGCCAGCGCCGCGGTGACTTTACTCGGGTCGGCTACCAAGGCGGCGATCACCTGCGCTTCAGTGTACCCGGAGGCCCACAGGCGCTCGGCCAGCGCGTGGTCCTGCTTGATCTGTTTCTGTAGCTTGTAAATATCGGCAAACCGCACGCCCAAGCTCTTCGAGCCGCCATGCCGGCTGTAAGTTTTGGCGGTCTGCGCCGTCCCCATTTTCTTCAGTTGCGCCATCACACCCGCGTAGTCCATGCCAATCCTCAGCGCGAAAAAAATGTGCGCATTACTCTAGCAGGATGAGGAGACCCTTTCCAGGGCGCTATGCGGACGCTGCGTGTCGTAGTCCACGCGCCAGGCTTCGATCGGCTGCCGCGCGTCGGCCAGGTCGGTGAACCAGTTCTCGTTCAAACATTCCTCGCGCATCTTCCCGTTGAAACTCTCGCGGAACACTTCTCGGTGGGCTTGTGACCGTAACGTTCGCATTTCTCGGCGAAAACCAGTTCCAAGTCTCCACCGGGCACCGCCAGATTAACTAGCGTAGGTTAATAAGTAAAAACAATCAAGATTTTGCTTGACAACGCCAGTTAATTCACCTATTATGGTTAAGGGCTGAAGCAGTCCGTAAGATAATCTAAACTAAAGTGGGTTATCTGAAAACCAGCCCCTGGCCATGACAACCACAAGGAGGTTGACATGAACACCATAACACGTTGGGACCAGCCCCGCGGTTTGACTTTACAGGACCAAGTCAATCGTTTGTTCGAGGACAGCTTTACTCGCGACCGCTCGGCTCATGCCGACCTGGCAACCTGGGCGCCACCGGTGGACATATACGAAACCGAGAACGAATTGGTCGTGAAGGCCGACCTGCCGGATCTCCAAGACAAGGACATTGACGTACGCGTCGAAAACAATACGTTGACCATCCGCGGAGAGCGGAAGTTCGAGAAGGACGTCAACGAGGACAATTACCTCCGAGTTGAACGCGCCTATGGTCCGTTCATGCGGAGCTTCTCCCTACCGAACACGGTCAGCTCCGAGAGCATTCGGGCCGAGTATCGCCATGGGGTCTTGACCCTGCATATGGCGAAGCGTGAGGAGTCTAAGCCGAAGCAGATAAAGATCAGCGTCTCAGGAAACGGCCACTAACTCCACATCTCATGTACGGGGGTTGGCGCTCCGGCTCCCGTACTGACAACCAAGGAGGTTGACATGTTTGCACGCAGAGTTTCCATGCATTTGAAGCCCAATAGCGTTGCCGAGCTCACCCAGAGGCTGGAGAAGCAAATCATTCCCCTGCTTCGAAAACAGAAAGGGTTCCAGGACGAAATCACGTTCGTTGCTCCGGGTGGAACGGAAGCGTTCGGAATCAGTTTGTGGGAAAACGTGGAGAACGCGGAAGCCTACAACCGCGGAACGTATCCAGAAGTGACGAAGATCCTGTCAAGAGTGGTTGAGGGAACTCCTCAAGTTGAAACCTATGAGGTTTCCAACTCGACTTTTCACAAGATCGCCCCTGCCGTAGCAGCCTAGGGCCGGCAGGTCTTTTCGTTCGGGGGGCGGGCTAACGCCCCCTCACTTCTCCGGCGAAGGGGAAACTAGGCGGTGAAACGAGGCTGCCAATGGCCAGGAAAATCATTCAGTGGGTCTCCATTGACGGAACTCGATGGAGAAACGCGGTTGCCAATGGTCACGAGAACCATGGGGTGGGTGTCGATTACGGCGTTGCTCCTGGGGGTGACATGGCTCCCCTTTGCGACTTACCAACTACCGGTGGACTTTGTGGTTTGTGGGCGCGCCCTCGTGGGGGTCCTGGCTTTATTCTTCATCAAACACGAAATCGAGACTCACACAGATCCAACCCCGCGAGGCGAGTCACTGTAACGCTGTGAGCGTGGCGGTCCTGAGCGGCACTGCAAACGCAGCGGAGACGCTAATGACAGACACAATCAAAACGGGAACCGCGCTGATCAAGGAAAGTGCCCTTATGCCGGAATCCTTGCGATTCGAAAGGGAGCCGTGGACCCCTTTCTACATGGCTGGTGAAATCATTCGAGGATTGCAGAAGGCGTCTGGAAAACAAAGCAAGTACGGAAGCGAAGGCAACATGGCTCAGTCGAACATAGTGGTTGATCACTACGATCATCCGCGCGATGTCGGCAACCTTCCGAAGGATGACCCGAATGGGGGCACCGGCCTGCCCGGCGCGCCAGAGTGCGGCGACGTGATGAAGCTGCAGATGAAGATCAATTCCGAGACGCAAGTTATCGAGGAAGCGGAGTTCAAAACGTTCGGCGGCGGCTCGGCAATTGCCAGCTCTGCGGTCGCCACCGAGCAGGTCAAGGGCAAGACCTCGAGGAAGCGCTGGCCATCAAGGACACGAATATCGTCCGCGAGTTCAGCCTTCCCCCGTGCAACCCTGCTCGATGCAACAAGATACTCCAGAATTGGCGGGAGGCTACACCTGGTGGGTAGCCCTATTTTATGGTGCTTGAATAGGAGATAGTGTAATGAAAGCGATGCGCACTTCGGTTCTTTGTCTTTTTGTACTGTTGCTTACCGCTCCGCTGCTTCACGGGCAGGATCTTTCCAAGTATCGCGACTTTTCGTTCGGAATGAGTTTGGTCGAATTATCAAACCAGGTTAACCTAAGACCGCTCCAGACAAAGTTGATCCACAAACACCCAGCGGTAGTTCAAGAGTTGACGTGGTGGCCGCGAGAGTCTTCTGGATCTTCGCTCGAAGCGGACTCGGTCTGGCAGGTATTCTTCACCTTCTACAATGGCGAGCTCTACAGGATTTTGGTGACCTATGATCCGAACGCCACAAAGGGGCTAACTGCTGAGGACATGGTACAAGCCATCTCTGTGCAGTACGGGACTGCAACGAGACCAGATGCCCAGATCAGCTTCCCAACTAACGAGTTGTATAGGTCGACAGAAAAGGTTATCGCCCGCTGGGAAGATTCGCAGTACTCGATAAACCTTTTCCGTTCCGGCTTCGTGAACTCCTTCGGGCTTGTCATGTTTTCGAAACGCCTGGATGGACAAGCCGAAGCTGCGATGGCCGAATCTGTGAAGCTGGAGGGGCAAGAGGATCTGCAGAAAGAAATCGAGCGCCAGAGAAAAGAGACAGACAAGCTGGAAGTGGCGCGACAGAAGAACAGGAAGACTTTTCGCCCTTAATGTAAGATCCTCCGTCTTGCTTTTGGGGGCACGCGGGATCACGGCGAGCGAAACCTTAGGACTTTGGTTTCGGCCCCGGGGTGGCTTTAGCTGATTGATCGAATAACCCAATCACGCCGTCTGGAGGCCTCGAAGATATGGCGGAGAGGGTGGGATTCGAACCCACGGTGGAGTTTCCCCCACACTCGCTTTCGAGGCGAGCTCTTTCAACCGCTCAGACACCTCTCCGCGCGGCGTGCCGCTATTTTAGCGGTTGCTGAGCGGTTCGACAACTCGTCGCCTACGATCCGGCTTTGACGAGGGTGTGCGAATCTCGGCAATCGGCTGGCCGAAATATGTAATGAGCACCGGTTCACCTTCATCGCTCCCTCCAAATGCTAGTTCTTCACGGCCTGCGGCGTTTTGACGGCGGCGCAGCGGGCAGCTTGGCGAGCATTTCCTGCGAGGGGCCGCGGTAGGGAGTGTCGCCCGCTGCGGCTTCGCTGAAGGCTCTGCGCGCATCGGCCATGCGCTTCAGATTGACGTAAGCATAGCCGAGCCGATACTGATTGCGGGCGTAGGAGCCGGCATCGCTCTTCAGCAGCGGCGCCGCTGCATTGAGCGACTCCACCGCTTGCGCGTTGCGCTTCTTGTGCAGATACACCTGGCCGAGGGTGGAATGCGCCAAGCCCTGCTGCATGGCCTTGTGCTGCACCCACTGTTCGTCGGTGAGTGAGCCGGGCTTCTCGGCCGTCTCCAGCGCCTTGAGCGCCCGGCCGGCGAACTGCTCGGCTTTGTCGAGCTCGGCGCCGCGCTCGCTGAAGTTGTCGGCCAGCAAAACCAGCATGGCGTAGTTCGCGGGTTGCGCCGCAAGCACTTTTTCGCCGTAGGCTTGCATCTTATCGAGCTGGCCTATCTGCTGATAAGTTCCCGCCACGATTACCTGCGCATTGCCTGCGTATTGTGAATCGGGAAACGCATCGGCAAATCGCTCGAGCTGCGCCGCCTTGGCCGCCGGGTCGGTGTTCGCATACGCGGCGCTGAACAGCGTGTATTCCACGTAGGCGATGGCGGCCTGGTTGTCGGCAAGCACGTTGGCTTTCGTCACCTGCCAGGTGGACTCCTCGACGCCCTCCGGCGCGGGCCGCATTTTGTAACGCTGAAGGATTTCGCCGGTGCGCACGCCGTAGTCAAACATGCGCGCGTTGTCGCCTTGTTGCTGCGCGGCGCGGAACAGCCGGCTGGCGATGCTGAAGCCCTCTGGATCGATGGCCAGCGCCTTTTCGCCGTATTCGTACACTTTGGCGTAATCCTGCGCCTGCAGATAGTGGTCGTTGTAATTGTGGTCGGCCACCAGCACCATTTCGTCCTGGCCATACTCGGCCATAAACTTTTCCAACAACTCCAGCTTCTCAGCGGGATCGGTGGCGCTGGTGATTTGCGTGACTGCGCGGTCTTCGGGCGTGCCCGCACGAATGGAAACTCGCTTGCCGATCTGCGCGTGCGCGCCGGCACCACAGGCGAGCAGGACGATAAGGCAAGGGTAGAAGCGTCGCATTCTTCCTCCTCTGGTCAGAAGGAAAATGAAAAAGGAGACTGGAAAATGGGGACTTCCGACCTCGCTACGCGCACCATTCTCCCTTTTCTCTTTTCCATTTTCCAGCGTTATCTATCGCGCGGCCGGAGGCGAAATGGCAAAAAGGCGGGCACGCGCGCCCGGTATGCGCGGTAGGGTTCGCCGAAACGCGCCAGCAGTTCGCGCTCCTCGAACCGGATCGCAACGTTGAGCAGCAGCAACCACACGATGGCCAGCGCCCACATCGTCGCTGTCGCCGCGAGCAGGCAGATGCCGAGCATGGTCGCCATTTGCGCCGCGTAGCTCGGATGCCGGACGTGCTGGTAAAGACCGACCACGCGCAACTCGCCGCCGCCGCTGACTTCGGTCTGGCCCACGAGCCGTGCCGCGCCGAGCTCGTTCTTCACCCGGCCAAATACGTACAACGCAAGGCCAATCAGCATGAATCCCAGCGCTTTCGCCCACAGTGGAGTTGCCGCTGCCGCAAATAATCGCGGCCACAGGAAATAGAGAGATGCCAGTGCGATCGCGGCAGCTACCGGAACGGCCGTCCAGAAGGCAGCGGACGCGCGCCGGCGCTTCCAGATCGCGGCGAAGGGGTGGATCACCAGCCAATAGATGGGAATCGGCAGGAGCACTGCCAGGCCAAGCGCCGCCAGCCAGTCGAGCGGATGCACCCTATTTCCCTGTGGCGCCGCGGCGAAGGAAGGCCACTGTGCCGCACCAGCCGATGAATCCTTGAATCAGCAGAATTGCGCCGCCGATGGGCATGGCCACGCGCAGCCATGCCGTGTTTACCACCGTGAAGCCCAGCCACATCAGTGCGAGGCCTGCCGCCACGTAAATCATTCGGTGCAACAAGCCGATGTTGGGCTGAGCCGCCAAGCGAGCCTCCGCACGCGCAATGTAATGGAATCGGCTTGCGCGCGCAACGCCGCAAGGCCGCAGAACCGCATTGGAGGTTGCCACACGCAGCCACCAATGCTAAAAGTGCGGACGCAGCCTTCGTCTTGGCCGTTACACCGGCCTTCGGCACAGACTACGGATCAGCATAATCCTCGATGCGGAGAAAGCAAATGCTTGAGTTGATGGCCTGGGAGAAATTGCCGACAGAAAAACTGAGCGAGAGCATTGGCCGGCGCATGGTGTGGGGCGAGAAGGTCATGGCCGCGCAAGTATTTCTCGCCAAGGGCGTGGTGGTGCCGCGCCACTCCCACCACAACGAGCAGCTCACCATGATTGTCTCCGGCGCGCTGAAACTTATTTTCGACGACCGCGAAATCGTCGTGCGCGCAGGCGAAATGGTCTTGATCCCCAGCAACGTGCCGCACGCGGCGCTGGCGCTCGAAGACACGCTCGACATGGACGTCTTTTCCCCGCCGCGTGAAGATTGGATCAAAAAGGATGACGCCTATCTGAGGAGTGACGACGTGAGGAGGTGAGGACGTGAGGGACTCATGGATTTAGGGTTGCGCGGCAAAGTAGCGATCGTAGCGGCGGCCAGCAAGGGCTTGGGGCGGGCGGTGGCGCAGGAATTGGCGCAAGAAGGCGCTCGCATAGCCATCTGCGCCCGCGACGCGGCGCAACTGGAACGCGCAGCGAGCGAGATTCGCAAGGTCACCGGCGCCGACATCCTGGCGCAGGCGCTTGATGTGACCGACTACAACGCGGTGCAAGCGTTCGTCGCCGCAGTGGAGCAACGCTTCGGCCGCGTGGACATTTGCATCACCAATGCCGGCGGGCCGCCCGCGAAGAAATTTGCCGACATCACCGTGGCCGAGTGGCGCGCGGCCGTTGACCTCACGCTGATGAGCGCCGTTTACTTCGCCAAAGAAGTGCTGCCGCGCATGCAGAAGAATCGCTGGGGCCGCCTGATTACCATTACCTCGCTTTCGGTGAAGCAACCGGTGGATGGGCTGCTGCTTTCGAATTCGATTCGTGCCGCGGTCACCGGCATGGCGCGCACGCTGGCGAATGAGTACGGCCCGCACGGCGTTACCGTGAACAACGTGTGTCCCGGCTACACGCGCACCGAGCGGCTCGACGAGCTGGCGGCGAAGATGAGCGCCAGTGAAGGCGTCAACGCGCAGAAGATCTTCGAGCGCTGGAGTGCGCAGATTCCCTTAGGCCGCGTAGCAACACCCGAAGAGTTTGCCGCAGTGGTCGCATTCCTCGCCTCCGAGCGCGCCAGTTACGTCAACGGGGTCACGCTGGCCGTGGACGGCGGCTGGGTGAAGAGCCTGCTGTAATTCCAACTCAGAACTATGAACGCAGAACTCAGAACAAACAATCCCCGACGGGCGGAGTTTTGCAGCAGCCTCAGTGCGGGGTGGAACTTGGGGCGGCAGCCCGACCGGCTTTCGATAACTTTGGCATATGGCGCAGGGTAGCGCACGGTCAGGCTGGCATCGTGGCTTGTCCCGTTCTGAGTTCTGAGTAGTTCATAGTTGTTCTGAGTTCTGAGTTCTGAGTTCTGAGTTCTGAGTTCTGGGTTCCGACTCGCCTCTACATAGTGACTAATCCACTGTCGCCAGTCATTCCCGGCCACACGTTGACGCCATTTTCGGCGTAGGATGTGGGCCAGAGTGGCGCCGCTCTATGCCTAAGCTCGAGCTGCGATTCGAAAACTCGTTGCTGGCGGAGTACCGGCTGGAGATGCGCCCGCTGGTGATCGGGCGCGGGCCGGACTGCGACATTTTCATCGACAATCTAGCCGTCTCGACGCACCACGCGCGCGTGTTTTTCGAGAACGAGCAGTACGTGCTGCAGGACAATCAGAGCCTGAATGGCACCTTCGTCAACAACCTGAAAGTGGCCGACCGCGTGCTCCTGCGCGATGGCGATACGATCGCCATCGGCAAGCACTTGCTGGTCTTCTACCAGTTCGCCGAGGCGCAGCAGCCGGCGCGGCAGGCCGCCAAGGTAAGCGCGCCAAGCCTCAACGAGACTTTCGTGCTGGAAACCAAGAAGCGCGTGGAGTTGCTGATGAAAGAGCCGGAGGAAGCGCAGGCGGTTTCGCGGCGCATCCAATTGGCGCATCTGCGCGTGATCCGCGGCAAGACCGACCAGGCAGAGTACGTGCTCACCAGCCAGCTCGTGATTGTCGGCAAGTCGGAAGTGGCTACCATTCGCCTGCTCGGATGGTTCAAGCCAAAAACGGCCGGGGTCATCACGCGCCGTGGCGACGGCTACTACGTGGGGCCTGCCAGCCCGAAACCGAAAATCAGCATCAATGGAGCGCCCATCCTCGGCCCGCGCCTGCTGCACGATGGCGACGTAATTCAGTTTCCCGGCGCGAAGATGATTTTTACTCTCGCCTAGCCGAGCGCAAGCCAGCAATGTGCGTCATTCCGCCAGCAGTATGCGCAGATCGCGCAGGTTATTGCCGGTGGGACCTGTCTCAATCGCGTCGTTGAGCATTCGGAAGAAGCTATACGCATCGCTGCGCCGGAAGAAATCGATATAGTCTAGGCCGGACATAATGGAGCGGCCATGCGTGAGCCCATCCGCCACGGCGCCCGCGGCAAGACTGTTGCCATCAACGCCGTCGGTGCCTGCGCTGAGCACGGCCACGTTGCGGCCTGCAATTTTCTCCACGCAGTTGAGCACAAACGCCGAGTTACGTCCGCCGATGCCGCTGCCGGTTACGGGACTCGATACTTCGCCATCCGCAATCACGCAGACGCGCGCACCGCCGTGCTGTTTCCTTAATTGCGCGAGCGTCTTCAGCAGATGGTCCGCGGCTTTGGCCAGCGGCCAGTCGTCGCTGGCGTTGTCACAAACCACGGTGAATCCTTGCGCCTCCGCCGCCGCCCGTGCCGCCGCGAACAGATCGTCCACGCCGAGCAGCAGGTCGAAGTGCGACCGCGCAAACGCTGGGTCCCCTTGCTTGGGCGTCTCTTCCAGTGTGCGCGCAGCAATGCGCGAGCGAATCGGCCCCGGCAGCTTGTCGAGGATACGATATTTCTCTACCACACGATAAACGTCATCGCAGGTTGTCGGGTCCGGAAGCGTGGGGCCGGATGCCAGCGCTGATTCCCTGCCCTGCGGCACATCCGACACGCCGAGGGTGATTTTCATCGCCGTCGGCGCGGCCGCCGCGAGCCGCCCGCCCTTAATGGCAGAAAGGTGTTTGCGCACCGCGTTGATCTCATCAATCGGCGCGCCGCACGTGACCAGCACGCGGTTGAGCGCCTGCACATCTTCCAGTGTCACGTCGTCGTAGAGCGGCGCTTCCATCAGCGCCGAGCCGCCGCCGGAAAGCAGAAAGAAAATCAGCGAGCGCTCATCGCAGTTGCGCACGATGTCCAGCGCGGCGCGACCTGCAGCCAGGCTATCTTCGTTGGGCACCGGATGCCCGCCGAGGAAAACCTGGAAGCCAGGCAGCGCCACGGGCGGCGGAGTGGGCGCAGCGAGCAGCCCCGTCACGCTGCGTTCCGGGCCGAGCACATCCAGCAGGCCTCCCGCTGTGGCATGTGCGGCCTTCCCTACGGAGATGGCGACGATCTTGTCGAACGCGGCGAGGTCGATGGTCTGCCCGCCGCAGTGGATCTGCGAGCCGCTGCGGGCGAGCTTGCGACGGAGCGTCGCTGGAATATCGATCGCCGCCAGCGTGTCGTCAAAAATCTGCTTCGCTGCTTCCTTCAGGTTCGCCATCGCGCCCTATGAAACCACAGATGAACGAAAATTTGTGATTTTGTGATTTAGCGATTGGGTGATTTCGCCGTTTCTGATGGCGGCTGCGCGAAGTCGGGCGGCGGAAGCAATCGCAACTCACCGAATCACGAAATCACAGACCCATCTGTGTTCATCTGTGGTTTCATAGGCTTTATGGACGTCGCGGCGCTCGAGCGGCAACTGCACGCCGAAGGCTTCCGCCATACCTACACTTGGCAGGACGGCCCCGGCGCGCACTATCCCGACCAC
>JBOGNS010000578.1:0-23258 GCA_050747305.1 Candidatus Acidiferrales bacterium
GGTCTGGCATACCAACCCGCCGAAAACCGTGATCCTCACTCTTCCGGATGGCAGCAATAAACAATACACCGTCCCCGACGGCACCAAATTCATGGTCGAGGGCCACGAGGCCACGGTTTTTGATCTCCGCAAAGGAATGAACGTGTCTGCTACGGTGATCACCGAATACCCGGAGGTGGAAGTTCGCCGCGATTCCAGAGTAGCCGGGCAAACCCCTCCCCCTGTGGTAGCGGAAGCACCTCCAGAAACGCCCCAACCCGTCGGTCCGCTGCTGATTGAAGCCCCCGCTCCCGAACCGCAACCCGAGCGCGAGGAGTCTCCCGCACAATTGCCGAAGACCGCCAGCAACGCACCCTGGCTTGGCCTTCTGGGGTTGGGCGCGCTTGGGGTTTGGCTGCTCTTTCGGATGCTCGGTCGGCGCACGGAATGACTTTGGCTAATCACCATCATCGGGGAACCGGTTCGGCCGGCTTGCAGGGTTTTGACCGGCACGGCTTGCGACTCCGGCTTCAGCCCGCGCCGGCGCTCGCGCTCGCTGACTGAGCCCAAGGAATCTGTGCAATAATTCGCGTTCCGCCGCGCGGCGAGGAAGCCACTTTGAGCGCCCCGCCAACCATGTGTAACCGCTCGCGCATGCTGGTCAAGCCAATTCCCCAGGCGTGAGAATTCACATCGAATCCCACGCCGAGGTCCTCGATTCTCAACTGTATCTTCGCCAGGTCGTGTGACACCTCGACGGTCACCTTCTTCGAGCGGCTATGTTTGACCACGTTTTGCAGCGCCTCCTGCACGACGCGGAACAGGCAAAACGCCACATCCGTCGGAACGTTGCTACTAACCCCTTCGGTCTGCAAAGCGATTTCGAGCTTGTTCCGGGTGGCAATCCGGTCGCATAGGTCTCTCAGTGCCACCCGCAGCCCCAGATGCTGCAACTTCGATGAGTGCAGTTCATGCGAAAGTTCGTGCAAGTCGCTGCACAGCTCCTGCGCCTGCATTTCAAGACTCAGCGCGCGCTGGCTTTCACTCGGCTTCGTCGTCGAGAGGTCCTGGCCCAGGCTCGACAGTTCGTTGGCCAGTAACGAAACTCGCTGGCCGATATCGTCGTGGAGTTCGCGGCTGATGCGGTGGCGTTCTTCATCCTGTGCCTGGATCAAGCGGCGAGTCAGATTCTGCAGCTCGAAGCCAGCTTGTTTCAGTTCCGTGATGTCAATGTTTATGCCTGACATACGAATCGGCCGTCCGACCGCGTCACGAACGACCTTGCCTTTCCCAAGAACCCACCGCGTAGCTCCTTCCCGGCCCTGAACTCGAAACTCAGCGGAAAAGGTCCCGGCGCCTCCGCGCATGGCACGCAGGGCGGCTGCCTCTAACTCCTTGCGATCTTCGGGGTGGATGAGATCGAGGAGCCGGCTGTAGTCTCCATCAAACCCCATCTCTTCCTTGCTCGGTAAGAACATCTGATCGTCGGTCCAGCGCACGGTTCCTGCAACGATGTCCCAATCCCAGGTTCCGCTGTGCGATGCTTCCTGGGTCATCAACAGACGCTCCTGGTTCTTCGCCAATTCCTCGCGGGTCTGGATGACGTCGGTAACATCCCGATACGCCAGAACGATACGCGCTGCTCCGTTCTCCTCAAACCGAGCCATTCCGACCTGATACCAGATCTCGGCGCCGCCCGCCGTCCGGCACTTTTGCCGAAGAAGGTTAGCCTGCGGTTGCGAGCGAAGCAGTGCCTGCACGCGCTCCGCCGCCGCTTGGGCGTGCTCGGCATTGACACCCACAGTGGCCGCACACTCTTCGATGAAGTTGGCGCCGACATCCCAGTGGGGGTACGGACGTTCTCGGTCCGCAAAGTGCTCGCCCCAGCTTGCATTGACTGCGATGATCGTACCCGCCTCATCCAAGATTGCCACCTGGCTGGGAATTACATCCAGAGTAGATTGCAGGCGCACCTCAGACGCGCGCAGTTGCTCCATCGCGGCCTTCCGTCCGGTAATGTCTTCCACCATGGCAACCACCAGCGGTGCATGCCCGCTGTTCCTTCTCAATAGCGAAACGCTCAGATGGGCCCAGATCTGTGCGCCATCCTTCTTCAAGAAACGCTTCTCCATCTGGTAGCCGGGCCTCCTGGCCTCTCGTAACTCCGCGAAGAACGATTCATCGGCTGCTACATCTTCCGGATGGGTCACCTCAGCACATCGCAAGCGCAACATCTCATTTTCGGTATAGCCCAGCATGGAACAGAACGCCGGGTTAACGTGCAGCAACTTTCCCTCCATCGTCTCCAGAACGATTCCGATAGACGCCTGCTCGAAGAGATAGCGGAAGCGGTCTTCACTTTCCTGCCGCGCCTCGTCTGCGCGCCGGCGCTCTACCGCCGCTCCGATGATGTTGCTCAACACCCCCAACTGATTGACCAGGTCGCTTGTCCAGTTCCTGTGCTCAGCGCGGGAAGACAGCCCCAGGATTCCTTTTTCGTTGCTGCCGCAATTCGCAGGCGCGAGTATGAGCGACCTCACACCGAGGCCGGCAAAGAATTGCCGGTCGGATTCCGCCTCTTCCGGCAGGTGATCCAGGCTGCGCACAACCACTGTCTCTCCGCGTGCCAATCGCACGGCGGTGTGCGGCAACTGTTCCGGGGTCACCGATTCGGGAGAGGGAGAGACGCCGTGTCGCTTGCAGGAAAAGATGCGGACCAGGTCGGGAGAGTTGTCGCGGACCACGTACCAGCAGATTCGGTCCGCGTCGACGAAGTCCAGCGTGCCGTCCAATCCCTCTTGGATGGTCAGGTCTATCCGCTCCGGCGCACTGGCCGCCAATTGCGCGGAAAACTGGGTGATATGCTTCTCAAGTTCATAGCGGCTGGCGAGCGACGCCTGCGCGCGCAGGCGCCGCCGCCTCTCCGCCAGCACACCAAGCAGCAGAGCCGCCGCAATGACCAGAAAGAGCGCAGAAAGCTTGATCAGTGGAGTGTACTGGCTCCAGAACGAAGGCTCTTGGAACGCGAGCACGCTCCCGGCAGGCAGCCGCCAGGGTGGGATTCCCCACCGGCGCACCGCTTCCAGGCTTTCCTCGAAAATCTCGGCGGTCAATCCGGATGCGCGCAGGGCTTCCGTGAGGGTCCGGTTGATGATCTCGGTATTCGGCAGGACCGGATGCTGGCTATACAGTACGAGGATTCTCTTCTCGCGGCGTGTCTGCTTTTGGTTGGATGCTTCGCTCCTGGCCCGGAGCGCCAGGCCAAAAACTGCTACCAGCAGGCAGGCACACACGCAAGGATTGAACCGAAAAACCAAGCGCGTCCGCAGAGCACGCCAGCCGGGCATCGAAGTGTTCCTTTGGACTGGGCCGGCGATACCGCCGAGCGACAAAGAGCCCGTTCATCCAAAGGGGTCTTCGCGCGTTAGGCAAGATTACAATAAACATAAGTGCGTTACAACAACCGCGCCTCAAACGCCCGGCGCCTACGTTGCAGTGTGCGTGTTGCGGCTCCCTCGGTCATCCTTCCAAGCGGTTTCTTGTTCTGCCGTCCCATACACGGACACGTTCCCCGATAGGACTTCACTCAACGCTGTGACCAGCTTCGCATTCATCCGGGACTTCAGCACGAACCCGTTCCCGCCCGCCTCCAGAGCACATCTCACGTAGTCTGCCGTTCGATGAACGGTCAAGAATACGATCTTGCTCGGCACTCCGCTGTTGCGGATCTCCCGGGCGGCCATAATCCCATCCACTCCGGGCATGCAGATGTCGAGAATCGCGATGTCCGGACGGAGCCGCATCACCGCGGCCACTGCCTCCTTCCCGCCAAGCGCGGTCGCAACAATCTCGAAATCAGGGGCGATCAGGTGGGAAAGGCTCTCCAGCACGCCGCGATGATCGTCGGCTATCACCACCGTTGGCTTCACGTTGGAGTCGCGCACAGACACGGCCTTTGAAAACGAACTCGCTTAGAGCCGCACTACTCGGATTACACCGCGTTGCGTTTGCCCTGTCCAGTCCTTGTGCGAGCGTGTAATTGCACGCTCGGTTAGCGCAGTTCCTCTTTCTGACTGTGGCGGCGAGGCTTAACCTTTCCGCGCCTGCTGTGGAAAATGGGAGAAGCAGACGCTAGGGCTGGGCTATCATGTGCTCGCGAATGGCCAGGAGCACCAGATCGGAGTTCGATTTCAATCCGAACTCTTCCATGATGCGGTATTTGTGGAAAGCGACTGTTCGTGCCGTGACGTTGAGTACGTCCGCTACTTCCTTCATGGTGCGACCTTCCGCCAGCAGTTGTAGCACTTCGCGCTGCCTGGGTGTCAAGCCTTTGACGCGCCCCACGCGCGGATCGCGCACGAACTGATCCACGAGTTTCTGTGTCATGAACTTCGTTATATAGGACTTCCCCTTTAGCACTTCCTGGACTGCCTTGATCAGCTCTGACCCCGCCGACTTCTTCAGCAGGAATCCCGAGGCCCACCGATGCAAAGCCTCTCGGGCCACCTCGGGATCTTCGTTTACGGTTAGCACGATCATCTTGGCTTCCGGTATCGACTCCTTGAGTCGCTCGCCCGCGTCCAAGCCATTCAGCAGCGGCATTCCGAGATCCAATACCACAACGTCTGGGCAGAGCTTGGGTGCATCCTCGAGCAGCGCCCGCCCGTTGGTGACTATGCCCACCACCTCGAACTGCGGTTCGAGCATTTTGGCAAAAGCTTCGGCCACCAACGTGTGGTCGTCTGCTAGAAGAACCCGCGGCCTTGCGCCCCCAGTCCGCATAGGTTGCTCCTGGCCAGCGTCGTTTATGGTTTTTCTAGTTCTCGAGCATCAGCACATGCGCACGCCGTTGGCGTCGAACACGCCCACGGCCAACACTCATCGTGCGCCTGGTACGGCGGCCGCAATACTGTCAAAAGTACTAGTTGCTGCGGGTAAACGCAGCCCCCGGATCTGTGTTGACTTACGACCCTGCGAGTGTCGCAAGCCACACCCTGCTCAACGCAGCAGCAAAAGACCCTCGCGACCCACGATGCTTGGCGAGAGACGGAAAACTGCAACTCCGGCTGTTACATCTGACAGTTGGCGACCGTTAGCATCCAACATAGTTTCACTCTTTGTCAGCCAGGAGTGCAATATGAACCGAAAATTTTATCTGCTAACGATCATCGTAATCGTGCTGCTTGGTTTCGCCGGGTGCAGCCGTGACTCCTCGAAAGCGTCGAAGTCAGACCCCAAGGATGACGCCGCTGCGGGAAGCGCGCCCACACCCGCACCTACAACTCCGCCCGCTTCGGACGACGCGACAAAGGCGGACGCCACGGCACAGCCTCAACCCCCTCCGGCGACGCGGCCCGCACCCGCGCCCACAACGGGGCCTACATCGGCCGACGCACCGAAGGCGGCCGCGGCGGCAGAGCCTGCGCCCGCTCCGGCGCCCGCGCCTCCTCCACCGCCGCCTCCGCTCGTGATTCCTGCCGGTACGGTCCTTGCCGTTCATCTTCAGCAAGCCATCGGCTCCAAGACAAATCAAGCCGGTGACCGCTTTGAAGCAACACTGGCCGAGCCGGTTGTGCTGGAGGACGAAGTCGTCGTGCCAAAAGGCGCCAGCGCCTACGGGTCGGTTACTGAGGCCAAGTCTGCCGGCCGATTCAAGGGCGGAGCCAGCTTGAACCTCGAACTCGATCGCCTGGAGATTCAGGGAAAGCCGGTGCCGATCGAAACCGCCGTTCTGGCTCAAGCCGCGAAAGGAAAGGGTAAGCGCACCGGTGCACTGGTCGGCGGAGGCGCCGCCGCCGGTGCGATCGTCGGCGGCCTAGCCGGAGGCGGGAAAGGGGCGGCCATCGGCGCGGCCGTCGGTGCTGGAGCGGGAACAGCCGGAGCTGCATTTACCGGAGACCGCGACATCAACCTGCCCGCGGAAACCGTGGTGAGTTTTCAGTTGACGAAAGCGTTGCGCGTGAAGAGGTAAGCGCCAGCCGGACGCGGCGTGTCACGGCATGGAGTTCCCATCCGGTGAAAGGCAGGCTTCGCTTGCCGGCCGCCAACGACAGGATCAGGCAATGACAACGCAATCGCGCAAAGCCTTGGCCGTGCTCGTGCTCATCGTTCTTGCATTTTGCGTCGCCGGGCCATAATCGCGGCGACGTCGCAGCCTCTGCAAACCCTCCAAGAACAAGGGTTTATCCATCGACGGTACTTGCATGGCGTGCAAAGACACCCCCCCCGCGCGCTTGACCACGCTTCGCCTGCTGCCATTCTGTCCGGTTTGCCGAACAGTGCCACTGACATTTTTGCCAGTAGCAGCCCGACGCGCTGCCGCGCTTCACTTACGCACCGTGCAAAAATATCTTTGTCAGTAATACGCGCTCCCGGCACGCGGCCCAATCGCGGAAGCGGACGTCAATGCTAGATCGCGACGTCGAAGTTTCGATAGTGGCGAGCGGAAATCGGGTCTAATCGAAGCATCCTGAAGTGGCGAACCAGGGCAGCAGGATGCCAGCAGGACGGCTTTTGGCGTGGGGGCACAAGCCCCATCGCCCTCGGTCGCACTTAGGCTGCGGCCCTGAATCTGATGCGTTGTGACGACGCATGCACCACCATTACCTCCATCTCGAAAGCGTTATCGGTAGTACGTCGGACTGGTCCGAGCGAACGCCCGACACTGTGCGAATTCCCATTGCTTCGGATCGTGACATCTCGACGGCTCGCGAGAAGGGCAGAGCCATGGCCGCTCAGATGGGGTTTTCTGCGACGGAATCAGCGTTCGTCGCCTCTGCGATCTCGGAGCTGGGGCGCAACATCGTCTCTTATGCGCACCAGGGCACTGTAACCCTGAAAGCCGTTCACCGGCTCGGTCGCTCGCAACTCGGCATTCTGATCCTCGCGAAAGATCAAGGGCCCGGGATTCTGAACACCGCTCTTGCCTCGCGTGGTGGATTCTCGACCTCAGGCGGCATGGGGCTGGGGCTCGCCGGAGTCCGCCGCTTGATGGACGAATTCGAAATCGTTTCTCAGCTTGGGAAGGGAACTACAGTGATCGCCAAGAAGTGGCTGCACAAAGCCACGCGCTTGCGTCGAGGGCACAACGCGCAGTCAATCTAGGTGAGCGCATGACGAAGTCTCTCCCAAATCCGCTGAAGCCTCCCCCAGACTGCCGCGAGCAGTTCGCCAAACGGTACAAGCTGAGCTTGGCCCGTTTCCTGTCGGACCATAGCGAACCAGCTTTACGTGAGGCATACGAAATCGGCAGGAGCGGCGTACACCACGGGCTCGGCGTCGTCGACATGCTACTGCTGCACCAAGCCGCGGTCGAGGGTGATGCTCGCCAATCGGTCTCGGTGGACGGCTTGGCTAGCAGGCGGAAGGTGGCCTGGGAGTTCCTGATGGAAAGCCTCACGGCACACGAGATGGCCTACCGCGGCTTTCGTGAAGCCAATGCGGCTCTGCTGAGGTTCAACGAGATGCTCGAACAGCATTCCCGGCGCATCGCCCATGCGATTCACGACGAAGCCGGTCAATTGCTGGTGGGTGCGCAACTCGCTCTCGAGGGCTTGATGAAGGAAGTTCCTCCTCGCGCGCAAGGGAGTTGCCGCGAGATTTCGCAGTTGCTGGCTCAGGTCGGAACGGAACTGCGCAGCTTCTCGCATGAACTGCGACCCATCCTCCTGGATGAGCGCGGGCTGGTACCGGCATTGAAATTCCTGGCAGAGAGGATATCAAAACGTACGTCCCTTGCCGTGAGATTGAAGCGATGTCCGTCCCCGCGGCGCTCGACGGTAGCGAAAGAAGCCACGGTCTATCGCGTGGTGCAGGAGGCACTAGCCAACGTGGTGAAGCACGCCAACGCTCGCAACGTCTGGATTGAGTTGAGGGAGAAGGGAAGGGAATTGGCGTGCCTGATTGAAGACGACGGCGATGGCTTCGACGTCGCCACTGTCCTGAAACGCGCAGGCGCCCACGGATTGGGATTGATCGGTATGGAGGAACAGATCAACATGATGGGAGGTTCCCTGCAGATCAAATCCCGCCCCGGGCGAGGAACGCAACTGGCAATCGCGGTACCGTGGGATCCCGTGCGGCAACGCGCGCTGGCCGGAGGCCGTTAGCGATGTTCTCTCCGCGGTCCGCGTGACGGCTATGTCGAGCGGCTCGGTGGCGCCGCTTCGGGAATCCTGCCGAAGTCGCGGCGGTACATCATCACCAGTGCCTGCCCCGGGTGGAGTCCAGCACCGCCGCAAACCCGAAGGCGCGGCTCCTTTCCAGTTCGTGACAAAGCTCAACACACCAGCGGTGTCCTCACGCAAAATTCCTCTGCGCCGGCCAAGCCCGCCTGGAACGGCCCCTCTGTCGCACATTACGGAAGCGGGCGAGTGATGCAATGGCGGACGTTCGGGTAAACTGGAACGGACGCGCATCGCCGCACGCTGCGAAGGGAGAGCGGGACAATTGAGCGCGCTCTGCAACTTGACATTCGCGAGCTCACGGTCATGACGCTCGTGCGCACACTCGCCGACCAAGCGTTCTCGCGCGCCGCGGGCGCGCCGCTGATCGAAGGCAACCGCATTCGGTTGCTGAAGGACGCGCAACAGAATTACCCGGCGTGGCTCGATGCCATCGCCGAGGCCCGGCGCCATATCTACTTCGAAAGCTACATTATTCACGAAGACGACGCGGGAAGGACTTTCGCGGACGCCTTGGTCGCCAAAGCGCGCGAAGGCGTGCGCGTGCGGCTGGTATACGACTGGATGGGCGGCTTCGGCAAGACTTCCCGCTCTTTCTGGAATCGATTGCGCGCCGGCGGCGTCGAAGTGCGCTGCTATAACCCGCCACGCCTGGACTCACCCGTGGGATGGCTCAGTCGCGATCATCGCAAGATGATCTCCGTGGATGGTCACGTCGGTTTTGTCACCGGCTTGTGCGTCGGGCGGATGTGGCTCGGCATCCCTGAAAAGAAGATCGACCCCTGGCGGGACACCGGAGTCGAAGTGCGCGGGCCCTCCGTGGCGGATATTGAACAGGCGTTCGCGCAGGTATGGGCGATGCTCGGCGAGCCCATCCCGGAGCACGAACGGGTGCCTCGAGAAGCGCTCGCGCCGGCGGGTGAAGCGGCGCTTCGCGTGGTGGCCAGCGAGCCCGCCACGGCAGGATTGTTTCGTGTCGACCAGCTCATCGCCGCGCTGGCGACCGAGCGCCTGTGGCTGACAGATGCCTATTACGCCGGAACCAGCGCGTACGCGCAGGCGTTGCGCTCCGCAGCAAAGGACGGTGTGGACGTGCGACTGCTGGTCCCTAACGGTACGGATATTCCCGTCCTCCGCCCCTTGTCGAGAGCAGGGTATCGCCCGCTCTTGGAAGCGGGTGTGCGTGTGTTCGAGTGGAACGGCACAATGCTGCACGCAAAAACGGCCGTAGCCGATGGGAGCTGGGCGCGCGTGGGCTCGACCAATCTGAACATCGCGAGTTGGCTCGGCAACTGCGAGCTGGACGTGGTGGTGGAAGACAAACCATTCGCGCGCGAAATGGAAGAAATGTACCTTCAGGACCTAACCAACGCCACAGAAGTCGTCCTCGACGTGAACCGGAGGGCCCGCGCACCGGGCGAGCCGCGGCACCCGCGTCACATCATGACCAGCGGCGGTGGGAGCGCCGGACGCGCCACCGCCGGGGCCCTCCGCATCGGTAATGCGGTCGGCGCAGCGTTTACCCACCGGCGCGCCCTGGGGCCGGCCGAAGCCCAACTGATGACAAGCGTCGGAGCGCTGCTGCTTCTCTCCGCCGTCCTCTTTGCCCTTTATCCGCGCGTGCTGGTCTATCCCGTGTTAGTTCTCTCCGTGTGGTTTGGTCTCGCGCTGCTTTTCAGAAGCTACAAATTGCATCGCGAAGGTAGGCGAGAAAAGCGTGTGCGCCGGGAAACAGCCCGTGAAGTTGCGGGTGGAAAGGCGGAGCCGAAGCGAGACTGAATTGCCGGTAAACGCGAGAAGGGGAGCCGAAAGCAAAAAAGAAGGCTGGCGCGCGAGCGTCGTCGCTTCGAGCTGTTCCTTACAGGTCGCGGCGGCCTTCAATGGCTTTGAGCATGGTGATTTCGTCGGCGTATTCGAGGTCCGAGCCGACCGGGACGCCCATGGCAATGCGCGTGACGCGCACCCCGAGCGGCTTCACCAGCTTGGAAATGTAAACCGCGGTAGCCTCGCCTTCCGCGGTGGGATTGGTGGCGATAATAATTTCCTCGACTTCGCCGCCTTTGAGTCGCTCGATCAAGCTCTTGATCTTCAACTGCTCAGGGCCCACGCCTTGCAACGGGGAGAGCGCGCCCCCGAGCACGTGATAGAGCCCGCCGAACTGTCGCGTTTTTTCCACCGGAAGAATATTGTGCGGCTCTTCTACCACGCAGATGGTTTTGCGGTTGCGCGTGGCGCTGGTGCAGTAGAGGCACGGATCGGTGTCGGTGATGTTGTTGCACACCGAGCATTCGCGGATTTTTTCCTTGGCCTCGCGCACCGCTTCCGCCAGCGCAAACGCTTCTTCGCGGCCCGCGCGCAGGATGTGGAACGCGAGACGCTGCGCCGTCTTCTGGCCGATTCCGGGCAGGCGCTTCAGTTCCTGGATGAGGCGCTCGATAGGCGCGGCGAAGTCAGGCATGGAGTTAGGAAGCTCAGAACTCAGAACTCAGAACTCAGAACTCAGAACAACAACTCATAGCGGACAGGTCATAGGCGCCAGCCACACGGAAACAACGGCATCGCCGCATTTCGCTGACAATGCCGCACGGCCCCGCGACAAAGTTACGATGATGTGCTGGAGGCGCATGCTGGAGCGCACAGCTCGTACCGCCCAACCCGTCCCCGAGGCGCAAATTGGGATTGCAAACTAGAAAAGGCCGGGGATGCGCAAGCCGGCCACGCCGGGCAGGCTGCCGGCTACACTTTGCATTTGCGTCGACATCTCGTCGTCCACGCGGCGCACCGCGTCGTTTACCGCTGCGCGAACCAAGTCCGCAAGCATCTCGTGGTCTTTTCCGGCGTAGACTTCCTGCTCGATGCGCACTTCCGTCACTTGCTTGCGGCCGTTCATCTTCACCACCACCATGCCGCCCCCGGCCGAGCCTTCCACGTAGAGAGTTTCAATCTGCTTCTGCAGCCGTTCTTGCGCCTGCTGCAGACTGCCCAGCAACTGCTGCAATGCCTTGACGTCCATGGCTATTCCTCGCCGCGGGACTTGACTTCGCGGATTTGGCCGCCGAATCGCTCGAGCATCGCCCGCACCACCGGATCCTGTTCGATTTCTGCGCGCAGCGCCGCTCGCCGTGCGGGATCGGGAGCGGCCGCCGGCGGCGCCGTGGCTGCCGGCCCGGATTCAAGTCTAACACAGACGCGCAGCGGCTGGCCGATCACGTCACTGGTCACACGGCGCAGCTTCTCGATCTGCTCGCGCGCCTGCAACATCTCGGCCAGCGGGCGGTCTTTCGGCGTGAAGAAAAGCTGCATTTCGCCGCCATCGATCACCCAGCGCGTCACCGGCTCCACCAGCGAAGAGAGAAAACGGAATTGCTTCTGCAACTCCGCCTTAATCGCCTCCACTTGCGCGGTTGCGAGTCCGCTGAGTTCGCCCGCAGCCTGCGAAACGATGCGGGGCGGCGCGGCGGGGATCGGCGCGGGATTCGGCCGCACGGTGACGTCGTCAATCTGGCTGAAGTCGGATGATCGCGCGCGCTTGATTTCGCCGGCCGTGCCGAGCGTCGGACGATGGTCGAACTTCGAGGCGATGCGCACCGCTGTTTCGGGACTGCCCAGCCCAACCGCGGCTGCGGAAGCTCGATGCGCAGGCGCAGGGGCAGGCGCGTCCGCCGCGGCGCTCGCATGGGACGCGCCGCCCGCGGGCGCAGCGCTCGCTTTGCCGGAGGCGGTTCGCTTCGGCGCTTCGCCGTTCAGCTCGGCAAGCAACTGTTCCAGCGGGGCGAGCCGCGCGGCATTCACCAGTCGCAGCAAGCCCATCTCCAGATGCAAGCGCGGATCGGGATTGCGCCGGAGATCGCGGTCGGTGGTAAGCAAAATCTCGAAGAAGCGCGTGAGGTCCTCTTCGCTGAACTGCGCCGCAGCTTTGGCGAGACGCGGGCGCTCGTCAGCGGGCGCTGCAATCAGCTCGGAATCTGCGCCGCAGGTGCGCGCCACCAGTAAATTGCGGAAGTGCCGAACCGCTTCGCGGCAGAAGTGCTGCAAGTTCTGGCCCTGATGGATCAGCGTATGCACCAGCGCCAGCGCGCGCTCGGCGGATTGCTCGGTGATGGCGGCGACCATCTCGTCCAGCAGCTCTTCCGACACAACACCGAGCAGTTCGCGCACCGCCGCGTCGGTAATCTCCCTGCCGCAATAAGCGATGGCTTGTTCGAGCACGGAGAGTGCGTCGCGCAAGCTGCCTTCGGCGGCGCGCGCGATCACGGCTAGCGCGCCTTCGTCAATCTCCAGTTGCTCCTGTTTCGTGATGTGCCGCAGCGCATCGGTGATTTCCTGAAAGGAGAGCGCGCGGAAGTGGAAGTGCTGCGCCCGCGAGCGAATGGTGTCCGCCAGGTCTTCGGGGCGCGTGGTTGCCATCACGAAGATGACCTTCTCCGGCGGCTCTTCGAGGGTCTTGAGCAGCGCGTTGGAAGCTTCGTCGGTGAGTTGGTGGGCTTCGTCCAGAATCACAACTTTGTGGCGTCCGCCGATGGCGGCGAACTGCACCATTTCGCGTAGTTCGCGGATCTGGTCGATGCCGCGGTTGGAAGCGGCGTCGATTTCAATTACGTCCAGCGCAGTTCCGGCGGTGATTTCCTTGCACGCGTCGCACTGGTTACACGGCTCGGTGGTAGGCCCGTTCTTGCAGTTCAGCGCTTTGGCCAGGATGCGCGCCGTGGTGGTTTTGCCTACACCGCGGGCGCCGGAAAAAATGTAGGCGTGGGCCACGCGATCACTGGTGATGGCGTTCTCCAGCGTGCGCGTGACGTGTTGCTGGCCGACAATTTCGCGGAAGGTTTGTGGCCGCCATTTCCGCGCGATGACCTGATAGCCCATTCTGTCGGTCACTGTCTTTGCAAGAGTGGCGACCTGAAGGTCGCCGCTACATGCGCAAACCCCTTCGGTCGCCTGCCGGCGACGTCAACGTAAAAGGAACTTCGGGGCATCTGCGGCGCACGAAGCGGCCCCGCTACCGTTGCTCCCTTCCGGGCCTGGCGGGGTTTGCGGGCGCTCGTCGCACAGAGCCCGAAGTTCCACACAAACGCAGCGAGCCGAAGCCGGCTGCGTTTGCAAATGCAGTTTAGCACAGTTCGTTTGCGACGTTGGCGTTTTGGAACGGGCACGAAATTTGTAAGGCTGTAAGGAACACCCGCACGCGCTATTCTGGATACGGGAAATCCTCCGCGAAATTAATTCGCGCGAGTTCACTCGCGACCCGCGGCGCCAGCGGAGCCCCACTGTCCGATTCGCTCGGGCGGTGATGGGCAAGGAGGAATGCATGAGACGTGTCTTTTTGCTTGGCGCCGTGGCCACACTTGCACTGCTGCTGGCCCTTCCGGTTCATTCACAAAATGGTCCGGTGCTGTTGCAAGGCACTCAGGTAAAGCTGGTGTTGCTCACCGGCCTGAGCACCAACGTGACGCGGGAAGGCGACCCGTTTATCGCCGCCGTGGCCGAGCCGGTGTACCTTGGCGACCAACTGATTCTGCCCGCAGGCACGCGCGTAGTCGGAGAAGTCGGCTCGGTGGAGAAGGGCAAGCGGCTGTCGTGGTTCCGTGGCAAGGCGTCGATGACGCTGTACATCCGCGCAATTGAAATCGAAGGCCGCGAGGTCCCGGCGGTGATGAGTATCGTGTCGTTCTACGATGCTTCACAGGATCGCGGCAAGACCCGCGGGGATCTGAGCACCGTGGAAGGCGTGCTGGTAGAGCGCAAGCACGACATCACCGGAGACCTGAAGACCGTCGGGTTCGGTGCCGGCGGCAGCACGGCGGTGGGCGCGATTTTCAGCAATGCGCTGCGCGGCCTGTGGATCGGCTTGGCGGGAAGCACGGCCTATGTGATGGTTCGTCGCGGCAAGGATATTGAGTTGCCCACGCAGACCGGGATGCTGGTGCGCGTGGATGGCAGTATCACCTTACCGTTGCCGGCGGCGGCCAGCCAGCCGTACATCTCCGGGCATCCGTAGGAAGCATGTCGTCCGCCGATAGCTCAAAAAGAAATCGGGGGCGATGTGTGTCGCCCCCTCGGCCTTCAACTCGCGTTAGTGTCCTGTGCGATGCCGTGTGGTCAGCGCGGCCCGACCTTCGGTTTATAAACTTAGCAAACTAAGCGACTTCCCGGATCAAGCCGGGATTCGCGCGCAGCCAGTTCGCCAGATCCTGCGCGTCAATAGCCGGCGGAAGCTCGGAACCCTGCACGCCCTTGACTTTGAGCCCAATGGAGAACAGCTCCAGCAGCATCATGATCGGGATGCCAGTGATCCACGAAACTTCCTCCCAGGTGAACATCACAGAGCCTTTTTCACTGCGTTCCATCATCGCTCCCCTATCGTTTTGATGTTTGGCAGGCTCGAAAGTTGCATCGCGCTGCCCATCGCCCTGGCTGGTGTCGTCCCCGTTGCCCACACCGGCAGTCACGCAAGCCGCGTGCCGTCTGCGCCGGAAATTAAGTGACGTGGATTGTGGTGCTTATTGGATTGCGAAGGAAAGGCTGCCGCCTAAATCGTGGGAAAAATGCGCCTCGCTATGGCACTTTTGCCCTTCAACCGTAATTCAGGCCCGGATACAGCAAGTTGAGGGCAACCACAAAAATCCTCTGAAACACGTAGCCATAGCCGTACCACGCTACTAGCAAGCCCGCCAGTTGGAAAGCACCCTCACCCGTGGCTTCCAGAAAACGCACGGCTGTGCGCTCCGGGAAGAGCAGCGTGATGCCCGCATGGCCATCCAGTGGCGGTACCGGCAGCAGGTTGAAGGTCCCCAGCACCAGGTTGAGCACGAACATGACGCTGAGGAACGTGGCTGCGAATCCGGCGTCGGGGGTGGTGGCCTCAGTGACCATCGGGAAGCGGATCCGGTCTGGCGCGTCAAGGTAGCCCAACGCCATGCCCATGCGAATGCCCCCGGCGGCCAGCAGCATCAGAGTGAAATTTGCGGCCGGGCCGGCCAGCGCCATCCAAGCCGCGCGCCGGGGATAGCGCTCTGCCCAGCGAATGTCGTAAGGCGCGCTGGCCCAGCCGATCATCCATCGCCCGCCTTGCCAGAAGAATGACACCAGCGGCGCCACCACCATGCCGATCGGCGCGCGCTGAATGTGCGGGAGCGGATTCAGGCTCACCTGTCCGCCGTGATACGCGGTGAGATCGCCGCCCAGCTTCGCCGCCCAAGCGTGCGCCGCTTCGTGACAAGTGGTGGAAAGCAGAAAGACGATGTACCAGATCACGCACAGCGCCAGCAGTTCGGGCGTCACATTTGGCATTCGCAAATCCTCTAAAGTGCGCGCCCTAGCCTAGTGAGGATAGCGCGCGTGTGCAAGCCGTCTTCTTGGACGCGATGACCAATGCCTGCCAGTCTACGACGTATACGCGACACCGATGTGTGTGGACATCGTGAACCTCAGCGTGTCGTCAACGCGGTAACGGTCAGCGACCGCCTGCGTCTCCGCGGTTATTGCGTCTACGAGTGTGGAGCGCTCGGCCGCATCCAATCGCGCGAACGCTGAAATCGACGTCGCCGCTCCCAGGACGGTGAGTTGTGCGAAGCGCTCTGGCTCAGGCAGGTGAACGTCGAGCGATCGTGGAACAATCTCTACGCGCTGAAAGCCTGCATCGCTCAGGAGTGCGCGCAGCTCGTCCGCATCCCATAGTGAAAATGACACGTCGACGGCGGCGAGGGTCACGCCAAGGTGGCGCGCAGTGGCAGTCAGAAGCGCCTCATACACGGGATGTCGATCGAGCGCTTGCCACACGCTTATGGCGACACGCCCCTTCCCCGCGGTGAGCACTCGCCCCATCTCACGCACGGACGCGGCGCGGTCAGGGAAGAACTGGAGTCCCTGCTGGCACACCACGAGGTCGAACGCGTCATCCAGCAGGTCGAGGCTCACGGCATCGCCTTGCCGCCATTCAATCGTCGCACCCGCCGGTGCAGGGAGCGAACGTGCCACGGTGAGCATGTCTGGACTCACATCGAGCGCGACGACCTTTCCAGGCGTTCCAACCACCGGTGCGACGTGCCGCGCCACGCTGCCCGTGCCGCAGGCGACGTCCAGCACACGCTCGCCAGGCTGTGGAGCCGCGTACTTGAGCAGCACGCGCGTCCAAGGGTGGGCAATCGCGGGTACAAGATACTGTTCATACGTTTCGGCTGGAGTGGGCCCCTGCTGAGCGCTCATGCGAGTCTCCTCCGCACGACATGAGTAACCACCCGCAACGCGGGCCTCACTCTGCGTCAAGGCCGCCGGATGCAAGCGCGCACCGCGCGATGGTTCCGACCTACAACTCCGCACGGCGGAGTAGCTGTGCGTTCAGCGCCGCAGCGCCGCGATCAACGCGATGACAAGGACAGTGCCTCCAAGACCGATGAAACCGCCCGTTCGAATGAAATCCCGCGTCGTCAACTCGCCCGTCGCGTAAGCGAGTGCATTCGGAGGCGTGCTCACGGGCAGCGCCATGCTCATCGACGCCACGAGCGCTACCGTGAGCACGTAGCTCACCAGACTGAGTCCGTCGGACGATGTCGCTGCCGCGATGATCGCGACCGGCATCAACATGCTCGCGATGGCAGTGTTCGAGAAGAACGTCCCCAAGGCAAATGTGCCCACCGCGAGCAAGGAAAGCCGCGCCGTATCGGAGGCGTTCGCAGGCACGAGTACAGCCAATCGCTGGTCGAGCGCCGTCAGCTGAAGCCCGAAGCCCAGGGCCAGACCACCGCCGATCAAGATCAACACGTCCCAGTCAAGTGCATTCACGTCGTCACGCGTGATCACGCTCGTCGCGAAGAACAAAGCCACGGGCAACACGGCGGCCACGGGCGCGGGTACACCGTGCCAAGGCTCGGTCATCCAGACGGCGAAGGTCGTCAACGCAACCAAGGCAACCCAGGCTCCGCGAGCGGATAGTCGCGCGTCCGGAATGTCGAGCCGCCACGGCAAACCCGCGGGCGAATAGTTGCGCAGCAGCCACCACCATGTGGTGCCGAGCAATACGAGACTCAGCGGAAGTGCGATCGCCATCCATTGCAGGAAGGTGAGTTCGATACCACCGCGGGCCAGATAGCTGATCGCCAGTGCATTGGGCGGCGACGCGATGGGTGTACTCATGCCGGCGATGTTGGCCGACACTGGCACGGCGAGGATCAACGCCTTTCTGAAGGGATGCCCTGCCGGGAGCTGGGTGAGAATGGGCGCGATCAGCGCGAGCATCAGCGCAGTGGTCGCCGTGTTGCTCATCCAGAGCGAGAACACGGACGTCACGAGCATCACGCCAAGCAGCAGGCGGGCCGGCGTCTCCGCAAGGGGGCGCAGCACCAGCGCTGCGAGTCGCCGATCGAGGCCGGTCTTTGTCGCAGCTCGCGACAACACCAGACCACTGAAGAACAGCAGGAGCACCGGATCGGCCGCGGCGGCCAGAAACGCGTGGAGACTCTCCGCGTCGCCCCGTTCAGAGCCGAGCCAGCCCCACCCACCCGGGTTGCCGAGCAGCAGGAGTTCCAGAGTGATGGCGATGAAAGCGGTGGCGACGAGCGGCAGTACTTCGGTGACCCACAGCAAGACCGTGGCGGCGAGGATACCCGTCATCAACACTTGCTCGCGCGGCCACCCGGCGACATGAACGAGACTTGCCACCGCGCTGGCGACCAGAAGCAGGAGCATCGCGGCCAAGGGCCGACGAATCGCGGACCGTCCTCCGCGTACAAAGAAAGGGCGCTCAACCCTGTTCATCGCCGGTCCTCTGATCCTGCACTCGATCCGATACGCCGCTCGTATTGGGGATCACCGCGGTGCGCTCGTCAGCGTTGGGATAGGGTCGGTCACCACGTCCGACACGCCCATCACTGACATGTCCTCCTGACGCGCGACGGCTGCAGCCGCGCGTTTGCCGATGACGCCGTAGCCGTTGACGGCGACTCGAACTCTGTTTGCTGTGGGCATCTCTGACTCCTTTGACCGAAGCGCTGCCGTGCGGCGTTTCTGTCTCGCTCAACGCTACATCGCCGGAACCTCCGCGAGTTTCAGCAGGTCCAGATCGAGAGGCGTGGATGCGCCGGCCACATCGATCAGCGGCGTCGTGGCAACACTCCCGTTCAATGGCCTACCAGAACCCCAGACTGTCCGCGGGCCAGGCAGTCGACTGCTGCTGCCCCAAGCCGCGTGCCGAGGCCCCGATTGAACGCTCCTGGTGTGCTCCAATCGTCTCGCCTCGGAACGGGGTCTCAGTCCTACCTACGGTAAGCCGTTCGATCTGTTACGGAGGCTGCGGAAACTGGAGATTGGCTCCGGGGCCTGGACTCGAACCAGGATAGCCAGATCCAAAGTCTGGAGTGCTACCAATTGCACCACCCCGGAGCCGCATCGCAATTGTAACAGACTCGCACCACAGCACCGCCCGGTCCCCTTTGCGCGGCTGCGTCTTTTCTGATTGAATGCCGGGCCGTGGAGGTGTGTCGTGGCCCAGCGGAAACTCGGGTTACTGCTTCGCGCGTTGTTGCTCTGGGTCGGCCTCACCGGCATTCTCGCGTGGCTGCCGCTGCTGCGCTCGGTGATGGATGGCGAAAGCTATGCCTGGCGCGCCCCGTTCTGGGGCGTCGAGTTCAGCGGCTCCGGGCTTGCCGGCGATTTCTGGGCTCTTCCTCTCGCCGCCGCGCACGTGCTGACCACACTTTTTCTGGGCTATCGTGGCGCGCGCCAGCCGTTTCACTGGCTGCTGCTTGCGTGGGTCGTGCCGCTCGGTGCCTACATGAGCTACTTCACGGTCAGCGAAGACCTCCGCATTCAAGGCGACACGCTAGGTTTTGATTTGTCGCTGGCTTGGGTTGGCCCGCTGCTGTGCGGCGGCTTAGCTGTCCTGGCGGTGCTGTGGGTCTGGCGGGACTTGCGCGTGCCCCGGCCGGCGGAGTCGGTGGAATGGCCGCGCAGCTGCCGAATCCTGATGGGCGCAGCTTTGGCAGCGCTGCCGGTGCAGTTTTACCTCTTTCGTTTCGGTCCGCCGCTCGGCGCCAGCGACCAGCTCGGTGTGTTTATTACCGTGGCGCAATGGATCGTAATCAACGTCGCGATGGTGCACCGGCTGCGCACCCCTGCGTCTGAGACAGGCCCTCGCGAGGCGGCCGCCTCCGTTTTGTCGCAGCAATGAGAACACTGCTGCGCTTCCCCGGCTGCCCCTATCGAAGGTACACAGCATCGAAGGAGACAAGCAGCCACGTGCCTCTGTAGAGACTCAGGTGCCCGTCGATTAAGCTTACTCGGTCGGCTGATTCCAGCGCGCGCAAATACTCCTGCTCTTGCCGCGCCAACGATTGGTCGAGGCAGGCCATACGCGTGGACACCAAAGGGCCGAGACGCAGGCTCTCGCCTTCCAGCTCGAACACTCCGCTGAACGTGTTACAGCCTGTGGAACCCGTGGCACGGTTGCCTTCAGCGAGCAAGCGCAAGTGTGCCTCGCGAGGCGCGGCGCCCGCTGGGGCTGCGCCACCGAGTTCGCTCACCTTCCAATAGGTGTCGAGAATCTCTCCGGTCATTAACGTCCTTCCACAGCCCTTTAGTTCCTTGCCGTCCAGAGTGACCGTCGCTGTGTAAGGAAACCGTTCGCCGGACATGACGTCCTGGCACGGAGTCTCGCGGACGACCAGCACCAGATTGTGCGCCTCGGTCCGCGCCATGTAAGTGACGGCGCCTGACGCATCGCGCACCGGTTCGGGCGCCGGAATGTTGACGC
Source organism: Candidatus Acidiferrales bacterium (assembly GCA_050747305.1). Taxonomy (GTDB): domain Bacteria; phylum Acidobacteriota; class Terriglobia; order Acidiferrales; family UBA7541; genus JBOGNS01. Next base: position 19,909 of record JBOGNS010000578.1, read on the forward strand.
GAGTGTTTCCATAATCACCGATGAAGCGAATGGTACGGCCTTGGTCGAGCTCGAGAACCCACCCGGGCTCCTGTCCGATGGCGCGGAATTCCACGCCGAGCAGTCGCGCAACCTCCCACGGTGTCGCCGCTGGAACGCCCTGGCAATCGCGGCGCACAGCCGCGCCTGTCTCAAGGAGCGCTTGCTGACCCTTGCTCCAGAACACAACGCCGCCGGCCTCGTAGCGTGTACCTGACGCAGCAACCACCTGCGGCAGCGTGTGCGTCTCCGTCGGGAGCGCCACCACCGCAGATTCGCCCTGCACCCGCACGCTGAACCGGAACCCATCGGGGCAGGTGTAAACGGAGGTCGTTGCTTCGGCTGTGGCGGGCGCTGATTGCTGGATTGCTTTCTTGTTGTCGCAGCCAGCGAGTCCGGCACTCGCCACCGCCCAGGCGAGCCCCAGCACCGCGCCTCGCTTAAAAGCTAAAGGTGTCACGGTGATTTCCCAGGACGGGGCCTTATCCGCATGGCGGAGAGGGTGGGATTCGAACCCACGGTTGAGTTTCCCCAACACACGCTTTCCAAGCGTGCTCCTTAAACCGCTCGGACACCTCTCCGGCAAAAACAGAGTAACAGAGGAGCGCAGAGCGCCACAAATTCGCCGGCTATTCGTGGCGCAACGCTTCGGTAGAGGTGCGGGACTAGGCACGAGGGACTAGGTACTAGGGCCTCACCATAACATTCCACAATCCGGAGACTCCAGTCCCGGCCCCAGTCCCGAGTACCGAGTCCCGAGTACCGAGTACCGAGTCCCTAGTCCCTACTTCTTGTAGCCGAACTTGCGCAGGAGTTCTTTGCGGGCCTTCACGTCTTCGGGGCCTTCGACGCCTTTGGGGGAGTAGCCGTCAATCACGCCCATGATGCCGCGGCCCTGCTGTGTGCTGGCGATGGCCACCTCCACCGGGTTGGCTGTCGCGCAGTAGATGTTGCACACCTCAAGGCATTCCTTGATGCGGCTCAGCACGTTAATGGGAAACGCGTTGCGAATCAGAATCACGAAGATGTGGCCCGCGGCAATCACCAGCGCATTGGCCACCGCAGCGGACTTTAGCTCGTCGTCGTTCGCTTCCACTCGCACCAGGCACGGCCCGGAGGCTTCATTGAAAGCGATGGCGAAATTGATGCCCGGCACCGTGTTCACCATTACCTCGTAGAGGTCTTCCACGGTCTTGATGAAGTGGGATTGCCCGAGAATCAGGTTGGAACCTTCGGGGATTTGCATCCGTACAGTTTCAAGACGCATCGAACTCCTCGTGGTCGCACAGCCGTCTTGCTGTGCAGCGCAAATGTGCACCGGCGCGTCGCCTGCGCTTCCGACGGGCCGGTGCGAACGGATGTTACAATCGCGTGAGAGCGTACATTTAAGGCTAGGTTTCGAGCAAGCGGATTCGCGGAATGCTTCAGTACACCAAACGCGTGATTAAGATGGCGCTCGGCTTCACCCTGCTGCTCGCCGGCGTGATCATGCTAGCCACACCGGGGCCGGGCTGGGCGGCAATTTTCGGCGGCCTGGCGCTGCTGGCCGGCCAGTTCAAGTGGGCGCGCCGCATCCTCGACTACCTGAAAGTTCGCTTTGTGCAAATCCGCGATGCGGCCGTGCGCGCAGCCAAGAAAGACAAGCCGGCCGCCGCGGCAGATTCCGTGCCCAAACCCTAAGCGCGCTCCTCCAATCTGAAGCGTCTGCGCTCTCGGCCCCTTTGTAGCTTGTGTTATGGTCGTGCGTCATTGGGGCGTCGATGGCGGAATCCTTGCGCACGCGGTTGTGGCGGTGGGGCTTCAACTTTTTTCCGGCGTATCGCGGCACGGGCGGGCGCGTTACTTACATTGCGGCAGACTGGCGCGAAGTGCGCATCAAGCTGCCGCTCAATTGGCGCACGCGCAATTACGTGGGCACGACTTTCGGCGGCAGCCTCTACGGCGCGGTAGATCCATTCTATATGATCATGCTGATCAAGCTGCTGGGGCCGGATTACATTGTGTGGGACAAGGCGGCTGCGATTCGCTTTCGCAAGCCGGGCCGGGACACGGTCTACGCGCGCTTCCTGATTACCGAAGAGGAGCTAGCCGCCATTCCTGCCGCACTCGCAACGCAGCCGTCGGTGGACCGCAGTTATCAGGTGGAACTCGCTGACGCCGCGGGCGTGGTACACGCGACGGTGGAGAAGACGGTCTACGTGCGCCGCCGCGAAGCCGCACCCGCTCCGCTCTGACAGGAGTGCTTTCCACACTGGTCTTTTCGCCGTCTTACACTGGACGGAGAACACTCATGCAACATTGGCGATACCTTCTGTACTGCATCGTCGTCCTCGCGGTACTCGTGGCTCTGATGCATGGCGGGGCGGCTCCGGCCAACGGCCCGATTCACGTGACCTACATCGCGAATCAAGGTGTGCTGCTGGAAGGCGGCGGCAAGAAAGTGGTGATCGACGCGATGTTTCGCCGGCTGGCGGGCTATGCCTACCCGGTGGAGGAGCTGCGCGCAGATATGGAGGCAGCGCGCGCCGCGTTTGCCAATGTGGACTTGGTGCTGGCGACGCACGTCCACGCCGACCACTTCGATGCGGGCGTGGTGGGCGCGCACTTGGCGGCGAACCAGCGGGCGACGTTTGTGGCGGTGCAGCAAGTGACCGAGGCGCTAGCGAAGGGCTATCGCGAACATTCGCGCATCGCGGCGCGCGTGCAGCAAGTGACCCCTAACCTCGGTACGAGCATCACCTTTCCGGTGAGCGATGTGCCGCTGCGAGTGCTGCGGCTGCGCCACGGCAATACGATGAATGCCGGATTCCTCGTTGATCTCGGCGGGACGAAAGTGCTGCACCTGGGCGATGCGGATGGCACGGCGGCCAACTTCGATACTTTTGACCTGGAGAACGCCAGCATAGACGTCGCGCTGGTGCCGTACTGGTACGCGCTGGACGATGAAGGGCGGCGGGTGATCCGCGAGCACATTGCGCCCAAGCGCGTCGTATTCTTTCACATCGCTGAAGACAATCCGGACGACGCACAATTGCGCGAGCACATGCGGCGCATGGGTGGCCGCGCGGGCTTGGTGGACCGGATCAGGAAAGAGTTTCCCGACGCGCTCTTTCTGCTGGAGCCGCTTTCCCGCTTTACTTTCTAACGACTTCCGGCGACTACTTCTCCTGTCGCGCTGCGATGTACTCCAGCGCAAATCGCTTCAAATGAGCGGGAATCGGCGCCCCTTTGGCCGCTTCCTTTTCTGCGTCTTCGAACTTCCAGCCGTCGCGCAATACGCGGCGGATAGCGAAGAATGCTCCGACACGGACATTCATCGTACAGTGGATGAG
>JBOGNS010000579.1:0-7945 GCA_050747305.1 Candidatus Acidiferrales bacterium
CAACTGGTGATCGCGGCAATCACCACCGAGCCGTGCTGCAACTCAAAAGCATCGCCGTTGTTTCGCACCCGCGCCGACTTGCGCGGCAGGTCAGCCACTACTTTCTGGAACGCCGGTTTCGATTGCCGCAACGGCACGCGATCCTGCGGGCGCTTCGGGCCGGCCAGCGTCGGCTCAACGTCGCCCAGGTTCAACTCGACGCGATCCGTATATTCTGGGTCGGCCGTGCCGTCGGTGCGAAACAGGCCTTGCTCTTTGCAGTACGCCTCGACCAGTTGCACCAACGCCTCGTCGCGGCCGGTAAAACGCAGATACGCGAGGGTTTCCGCATCCACGGGAAAAAAGCCGATGGTCGCGCCATACTCGGGCGCCATGTTGGCGATGGTGGCGCGGTCGGGCACCGTGAGACTCGACAAGCCTTGCCCGTAGAACTCGACAAATTTTCCCACTACGCCCTTCTTGCGCAAAATTTCCGTGACATAGAGCACCAAGTCGGTGGCCGTGGCTCCTGGCGTCAGCCGCCCATGCAGCTTGAAGCCCACCACTTCTGGAATCAGCATGGAAAGCGGCTGGCCCAGCATGCACGCTTCTGCCTCGATGCCGCCCACACCCCAGCCCACCACGCCAATGCCGTTGATCATCGTGGTGTGCGAATCGGTGCCCACCAGCGTGTCGGGGAAGGCGAAGGTGGCGCCCTTCTGCTCGCGCGTAAACACCACACGGCCCAGATATTCGAGATTCACCTGATGGACGATGCCGGTGCCCGGCGGCACCACGGCGAAATTGCTGAACGCCTTCTGTCCCCAGCGTAAAAATTCATAGCGCTCGCGGTTGCGCAGGTATTCCACTTCCACGTTCAGCCCGAACGCGTTGGCGCTCCCGAAGTGATCCACTTGCACCGAATGGTCAATCACCAGCTCGGTCGGGAACAGCGGGTTGATGCGCGCCGCGTCGCCGCCCATGCGCTTCATCGCGTCGCGCATCGCGGCCAGATCCACCACCGCGGGCACGCCCGTGAAGTCCTGCATCACCACCCGCGCGGGCAGAAATGAGATCTCCTTCTCCGCTTTCGCCGTCGGATTCCAGCGCGCCAGTGCCTGGATGGATTCGGGCCGCACGAAGCGACCGTCCTCGTTGCGCAGTAAGTTTTCCAGCAGCACCTTCATCGAGAATGGCAGCCGCGAGACCGAGCCGACACCGGCGCGCTCCAGCGCGTCGAGCCGAAAAATTTCCAGGGTGCGATCGCCTGCCTTGAGCGGCGCGCGCGAGCCAAATGTGTCGGAAGGTGCGGGCATGTGAGCGAGTCCTTTCTCGGAGAAGCTACATGATAGCCGATTCGTCGCAGCTTTGCCGCGAGCGGAACGAAGTTATGGAGGTTATCGAAATCATGGAAGTTGTGGATCGAAGGCAAAGCTACAGGGGTTCGGAGTTTGACGGCCCCAGTACCATTTCTGATTTCGACCAAATCCATGGCCGCTACAACTTCCATAACCTCCGTAACTTCCACCTCGATGACCTCTGAGCCTCCTTGCTTCATAATGTCCATGTGAAGGCCGTTCTCATTTCGACTTACGAAATGGGCCGCCAGCCGTTTGGGCTGGCCTCGCCGGCGGCGTGGCTGCGCCGCGCGGGCGCGGAGGTGACGTGCCTCGACGTGTCGCGGCAACCGCTGGACGAATCGGCAGTGCGCGCCGCCGATCTCGTAGCGTTCTACGTGCCAATGCATACCGCCACTCGCCTTGCCGCGCAATTGATCGAACCCGTGCGGCGCATGAACCCGCGCGCGCATTTGTGCTTTTACGGTTTGTACGCGCCGGTAAACGAAGAGTACTTGCGCAAGCTGGGCGTGCACACCATCCTCGGCGGCGAATTCGAAGGGGGCCTGGTCGCATTGCTCGAGCGGCTGCGTAGGGGCGGGCCCCAGTGCCCGCCCGTGTTGGGCGCTAAGCTCGAGTGCGCGCCCACGTTGGGCGCTAAGCAAACCGAGGGCGGCCACGGGGGGCCGCCCCTACACGAAGCGGCCACGCAGCAGCCGGAGCCGGCCGTCTCACTGGCTCGGCAGCAGTTTGCTGTGCCGGACCGCGCGGGGTTGCCGCGGCTTGCGCACTACGCGCACGTAGTGATGCCCGGCGGCGAGCATCGCACCGCGGGCTACACCGAAGCGAGCCGCGGTTGCAAGCATCTGTGCCGCCATTGCCCGATCGTGCCGGTGTATCACGGCGTGTTCCGCATCGTGCAGCCCGACGTGGTGCTGGCCGACATCCGCCAGCAAGTGGATGCGGGCGCGCAACACATCACCTTTGGCGATCCCGACTTCTTCAACGGGCCAACCCACGCCATCGAAATTGTGCGTGCACTCAATCGCCATTTCCCGCAGCTCACTTACGACGTCACCATCAAAGTCGAGCATCTGCTGAAGCACGCGCATTATCTGCGCACCCTGCGCGAGACAGGCTGCCTCTTTGTCATCAGCGCCGTCGAGTCGGTGGATGATGCGGTGCTGCGCCGCCTTGACAAGGGACACACGCGCGCTGACTTTCTGCGTCTCGTCAAGTTGATGCGCATCGAAGGCCTGCCGCTTCAGCCGACCTTCGTGCCCTTCACCCCGTGGACGACGCTCGCAGGCTACGTCGACTTGCTGCGCGTGCTCGCGGAGAATGAACTGATCGAAGCTGTCGCGCCCATCCAGCTTGCGATCCGTTTGCTGATTCCGGCCGGCTCTCGATTACTGGAATTGGACGAAGTGCGCAGCCTCGTCGCGCCGTTCGATGAAGCCGCGCTGGTTTATCCGTGGCAACACGCCGACCCCCGCGTGGATGCGCTGTGCGACGTAGTGCAGGAAATCGTGCGCGCCGGCGACAAGCTGGCGCGCGAGAAAACATTCACGCGAATTTGGGAAGTAGCCGCCATCGCCGGCCAACGCGCGCCTGAAAGCGGTCGTGCCGCCGGGGAAGGGAAGAGCATTGCATCGCAAATCGCCGCGATGCCGGTGCTGGCATCCCGCGCCGCCATCCCCTACCTCAACGAGCCGTGGTACTGTTGAGCAGAGCCGACCAGCGACCAGTTGGTCGCGATCAACAAAATGGGGAAGAGAGCGGAAGCATTCGTCTGAGATGTAAATAATCACGACTTGTTTGTTTTCCGTAGGACGGTGAGGAAATGAGGACGCGAGGAAGTAAAGACATCAAAGAAAGAGCGGGCGCGGTTTTCCTCACCTCCTCATATCCTCACTTCTTCATTTCGCTCTCATTGCAATGAGACTACTGCTCCTTGCAAGCAAGCTCGGCTATCAAACACGCGGCTTCGCCGAAGCGGCACAACGCGTGGGCGCCGAGGTCATTTTCGCCACCGATCGCTGTCATCAGCTCGACGATCCGTGGCGCGACGGCGCCATCGCCGCGCACTTCGAAAAGCCGGAACAGGCAGCGGCGCGTATTTTGGCGGAGTTGGGCCGGTGCCGGGTGGATGCCGTGCTCGCGCTGGGCGATCGCGCCACAACTGCGGCGGCGTACCTGACTCGCGCGCTCAGCCTGCCCGGCAACTCGCCGCGCGCCGTGGCGCAATGCCACAGCAAGCTGCTTCAGCGCGAAGCCTTGCGCGATGCCGGCCTGCGGGTGCCGGAATTTTTCGCACTCGAATTGAACTGTGACAGCGTGGAACAAGTCGCACGACGCGCCCAATATCCGTGCGTGCTCAAGCCGCTAGCGCTGAATGCGAGCCAGGGCGTAATCCGCGCGAACAATGCCGATGAGTTCCGCGCCGCGCTGCGCCGCATCTCCGCGCTGCTGGCGCAGCCGGAATTGCAGGTGCTGCGCGAGCCGGCGCTGAACCGCGTGCTGGTGGAAAGTTACATCCCGGGTGAGGAAGTCGCCGTGGAGTGCCTGCTCGACCGCGGCCGCCTGCGCGTGCTGGCCATCTTCGATAAGCCCGACCCGCTCGAAGGCCCCTACTTCGAGGAGACGATTTACGTCACGCCGTCGCGCCAGCCGCCGGAGTTGCAGCAGCGCATCATCGAATGTGCGGAACAGACCGGGCGCGCTCTGGGGCTGACGCATGGCCCGGCGCATCTCGAGTTTCGCATCAACCAGCAGGGTGTGTGGCCGCTGGAAGCCGCGCCGCGGCCCATTGGCGGCCTCTGCTCGCGGGCGCTGCGTTTCGGCCCTCAGGCAATCTTCCTCGAGGAGCTGCTGGTGCGCAATGCGCTCGCACTGGACGGCGGTAACTTGCAGCGCGAGGCAAAGGCCTCCGGCGTGATGATGATTCCCGTCCCAGCCAGTGGCGTGCTCGAACGTGTCCGCGGCATGGAGCAGGCACAAGCGGTAACGGGCGTGGACGAAGTCCACATCACGGCGCGCCTGCGCGACTACATCGCCGCCTGGCCCGAAGGCTCAAGCTATCTGGGATTCATCTTCGCACGCGCGCAAGAGCCCGCAACGGTAGAGGCAGCACTTCGCGCTGCCCACGCGAAACTGCAGCTTGAAATTAGGCCAAGACTGCCCACGGCACATCCCGTCACTGGGGAACTGCCGGTGGCTTGAAATGGGCTGCCTGCGCTCATACCTCTCAGCGCGAGCATCTGCTTTCGCAGCGTTCAAGCGTCGGGCTGGAAGCAAATGGACAGACCGGGGGGTCTGTCCTACGCCTTGGCGCGCGGTGGCTGGTAGTCCGGCGGCAGTTGCGCGCCTTCGCCGAAGAAAAACTGCTCCATCTGCTCTTCCATAATTTGGTGCGAGCGCGGATCGATGGGATTCAAGCGGTACTCATTCATGATCATCTTGGAGTGCTCGATCCACAGCTTCCACGCCTCCGCCGACACGTTCTCGAAGACGCGCTGGCCGAGCTCGCCTTTCCACGGCGGGCGATCCAGGCCGGGCAATTCTTTGCCGAATTTCACGCACATCACTTTGCGCCCGCTCTTGTTTCCGGCGGGCGGCGCTGGCGGACCCGGCGGCGGGCCACAGGTTCCCATCGATTCCTCCTCGGTGACCCTCTCAAGATAAACGATTCGCGCAGAATTTCCTAATTCAGTAGGGTGCCCCACCCTTTCGGTCCTTGAAAGGGTGGGCTTCGGCCCACGAAAAAAACCGAACAGGCAAGAGTGCCTGTTCTACTGCGGCTTGCAATTGCGCGAACCGCACGAGTAAGCTCGCAAGCGATGCCCGTTCAACACATTCACGTGGGCGCGCTGGGCAACGCATGGCGCGCCGAGGTCGAGCGGCTGGCCGCCGCGCAAACCATCGAGCACATCTGGGCGAAGAAGCCTCAAGTCTGGAAAAAAGAGCCGGAGCACAAGCGCGTCATCGCGAACCGCCTCGGCTGGCTCGATTCCATCGCGCTGATGCAGAAAGCCGTCGGCCAGATTGCAGCGTTTGCGCGCGAGGTGCGCTCGGCCGGCTATCGCGACATTGTCCTGCTGGGCATGGGCGGCTCGAGCCTCGCCCCGGAAGTTTTCTCGCTCACCTTTCCCGCCAGCGGCCCCGGACGCTTCTATGTGCTCGATAGCACCGATCCCGCCTCCGTGCTGGGCGTCGAGCGCGCTGTGGATTTGCGCACCACCCTCTTTGTGGTTGCCAGCAAATCCGGCAAGACGATCGAGACGCTCTCGCAGTTCGAGTATTTCCTGCGGCGCGTGGAAGCCGCCGGCGTTGCGCCACCGGGCAAGAACTTCGTCGCGATTACCGACGCCAAATCGCAGCTCGAGTTTCAAGCCGAGCGAGACAAGTTGCGCCGCACTTTCCTCAACCCCGCAGACATCGGCGGCCGCTACTCAGCTCTTTCTTATTTCGGTCTGGTGCCCGCCGCGCTATGGGGCGTGGACTTGATCGCGCTGCTCGAAAGCGCTGCCGCAATGAGCGAAGCCTGCGGACCGGGCGCCACGCCGCCATCCAATCCCGCGCTCACCCTGGGCGCGCTGATGGGCATGGGCGCACAGCAGGGGCGCGACAAACTCTTCCTCATCGCCGAACCCGCGCTGGCCTCGCTGGGCAACTGGATCGAACAGCTCGTCGCTGAAAGCACCGGTAAGGAAAGTAAGGGTGTGGTCCCGGTGGCCGGCGAGCAACCCGGCGCGCCGGAAATTTTCGATGGCGGCATGGTCGCGCTGCTGGGACTGGAAGGTCACGACCGCACCGCGTTCGACGCATTTGCGAAGCAGCTCGAGGCCCGAGGCACTCCCGTGGTGGATATTCGCCTGCGCGGGCGCGACGAAATCGGCGGCGAGTTCTTCAAATGGGAAGTGGCCACCGCGGTTGCCGGCGTTACCCTCGGCATCAATGCTTTCGATGAGCCCAATGTGCAGGAGAGCAAGGACAACACGGCGCGCATTCTGCAATGGTTTCAGTCGAACGGCAAAATGCCCATCAGCGAGCCACGGCTGGCGCAGGATGGCATCGAACTGCACGCCGACGGCCCGGCGCGCAATCGCGTGTTCGAGAAAAGTCTCGCCGGAGTGCTGCGCACTTTCTTCGCCGATCGCGATCCGCGCGATTATCTCGCCTTCCTCGCCTACATCGATCGCAGCGCCGCCAATACCGCCAAACTCGAAGCGATGCGCCGCGCCTTGCGCGATCATCTGAAGATGCCGGTGCTGCTCGGCTTCGGCCCGCGGCTGTTGCACTCCATCGGCCAGCTCTACAAAGGCGGCCCGCCGCACGGCATGTTCCTGCAAATCACCGCAGCCGATGCCGAAGACGTGCCGGTGCCGACCCAGCCCTTCACCTTTGGGCAATTGAAAATGGCGCAGGCGCTGGGCGATCTCGAATCGCTGGTTACGCGCCACAAGCCCGCATTGCGATTGCACCTCACGCAGGGCGCCGCAGCCGGTTTGGAGCAATTGCAGCAGATCATCTCCGACGCATCGGCTCGCTAGCCGCCGCTTCGCCTAGTGCGGTTCGAACTTATTGCGCCGATGTTACGGTGTGTTGGTAGGGGCGCTGCTTGCTGCGCCCCGTCTCGCTAGGCTCAAACAGTTGAACGGCACTAGCCGCGAACTCCGCGGCAAATTTCTTTTGATGATGCCAATCGCCGTAGCGCGGTAAGCTGGAACAGGAGGATGCCCAATGGAAATCGGATTCGTGGGGTTGGGCCGCATGGGCATGAACATGGTGCGGCGCGTGCTGCGCGGCGGCCACACCGTTTCAGCGCACGATCAATCGCGCGCGCGCGTCGAAGAAGCGCAGAAGGAAGGCGCGGCCGGCGCGCACGACTTGCGCGATTTCTTGAAGATGAAAGCGCCGCGCGCCGTGTGGCTGATGGTGCCGGCCGGCGAAGTTACAGGGAACGTGATCGAACAACTCGCCGCCATCCTGCAAAAAGGCGACACCATCATCGATGGCGGCAATTCCAACTACCACGACTCTGTAGCCCGCCACGCCATGCTCGCCCAGCGCGGTTTGCACTTTCTCGACGCCGGCACCAGCGGCGGCATCTGGGGCCTGCAAGTTGGCTACTGCCTGATGGTCGGCGGGGAACCGAGTGTGTTCAAGCGCCTCGAGCCGGTGTTCCGTTCACTGGCGCCCCCTAACGGCTACGAACTGGTGGGAGCGCCGGGCGCCGGCCACTTCGCGAAAATGGTGCACAACGGCATCGAGTACGGACTGATGGAAGCCTATGCGGAGGGGTTCGAAATTTTGCGGGCGGCGGAATTTGGCTTCGACCTGCGCAAGCTCGCGCACCTGTGGAATCAGGGCAGCGTGGTCCGCTCATGGCTGCTCGAGCTGGCCGCGCGCGCCTTCGAGAAAGACCCGGACCTTGCCGGCATCCGCGGCTACGTGGAGGACTCCGGCGAAGGCCGCTGGACGGTGCAAGAAGCGATGGCGCGCAATGTTCCTGCTCCGGTGATCACGCTTTCGCTGCTCAGCCGCTTCCGCTCGCGCCAGGCCGAGTCGTTTCAGGCCAAGGTGCTCGCGGCGCTGCGCGCGGAATTTGGCGGCCACGCCGTCAAAGC
>JBOGNS010000580.1:0-16968 GCA_050747305.1 Candidatus Acidiferrales bacterium
CCGTCGGCGCCGGCGCCGCACAGAACACCACAGCGCGCGTCACCAATCATGAGCAGATCACCCCCGACATCAACGTCACCAAAACCACGAACGTCAGCGAAAATCAGCGCCAGGTGATTCAGGTCGAATACCTCTACAGCCGCGACATCTCCATCGTCGCTCTGCTCGACGAAAACGGCACCTTCGGCGTGGACTTCAAGATCCGCAAGCGCTTCAAGTAGGACAGGCACTCCTCCCTGTCCGCCTTTCCTGTATCAAGGGTGGCGGCATCAACGAAGGAATTCCGGGGGGTTAAGGATGAGCGACCCGCGTGAGCATCATTCATTCCCGTGCGCGTGCTCGCCGGCGCCGTGCCGCAACCGTTGGTACGCCGCGAGCTGATCTTCGTTCAGCAGCTTCCGCGCCGCGATGTGCGTCTCCAAATGCACCCAGCGCAACTGCGCGCGCAGCGTGGCGATGCGGTAAGTCTCTTCGCGCAGTTCCGCCTCGGACCGCCCGCCGCGAAACATCTCTTCCAGCCGCGCTTCCGCAGCAAGAATTTCGCGCCCGCGCGCCAACGCTTTTTCCTTCATCGCGGACATCAGCGCCGTCACCGCGGCGTCCTGTTGCGGCGTAAGCTGCAGCGCCTCTTTCAATTCCAGGATGTGCTTCGGTCCGGGATAGCCGTTGCGATCCGCAGCCAGCGCCATCCCGAATCCCTCTCCACTCTCCATCGCCTCCCGTTCCAGCTTCAAGAACGCGTGATGCTGCGCCTCCGCGCTAGCCGCTGTCGGCGCTTGCGCAGACTGTGCGTGCTGCGCGTGGCTTTCATGCGGCCTCTGCTGAGCGCGCTGAGCATGGTCCCCGTGTGCCTGCCCTTGTTGGGCCTGCGCCGCCTGCTTCATGTGTTGCTGCGAGCGCTCATGCTGCGGCGCGGAAGCGTGCGCAAAACATACTGGCGGAACTAGCAACGCTAACGTGACGACTATCGCTTTCATGATCCTTGCCCTCGCGAATCATTGCGTGTCCGCGCGTGTGAGAATTCCACAACGGCACACGAAGTCTTCCTCGACGTTGAGTCCAAACTTCCTACGAAACTCAACGCCTCTTCCCGGCGAAAGTTCTGCGTTCTGCGTTCTGAGTTCTGAGTTTCTAATCATCCTCGCACGTCGTACACATACAACTTATCCTGCTCGCGCAGATACAGCTTGCCGTCCAGCACCACCGGATGCGACCAGCTTGGATACGGCCTCTCCGGCTGCGGAATCTGAAACGACCCTTTCAGCTTGTACTCGCTGGGCGTAGCCTCAATCAGCGCCATCACCCCGTTCTGGTAGCGGAAGTAGAGATCGCCGTCGGCAAAAAGCACCGCGGCAGAGTTGGTGCCCGCGCCGCGAATGTCGCCGCCCCACGCCACTTTCCCGGTCGCCAGCTCCACGCAGATGGGGAAGCCGTTGTTGTGCCCATGCCCGGCATAAACGTAACCGTCCACCAGCACCATGCCGCCGTGATGGTTCTGAAACGTCTTGCCGTCGAGGAAATACACTTCCGTGGCCTTCACGCCCTCGCCGTCTTTTTCCAGCTTCAGCAGCGCGGAGCCGGTCTGGTAGCCCGTGGACGTAAAGACGAAATCACCCTGAACGATCGGCGTAGGAATATTCGCCACGTTGTTGGCGATGCGGTTGTAACTCCACAGAAATTTCCCGTCGCTGGCGCGCACGCCCACCAGCCCGCGCCCCATCAACTGCACGTACTGCTTCACGCCGCCGCCATTCGAAATCACGATCGAGGAGTAGCCCGCCCCGTCGCGCCCCTTTTCCCCCAAGTGCGGCATCTGCTCCAGCGCCCAAATATCTTTGCCCGTCATCTTATCCACCGCCGCCATCGCCGCCCACGGCCCGCCCGGCGTGAACACCAGCCGGTCGCCATCCACCAGCGGCGACTCCGCCCACTTCCACACCGTCATCACCCGCCCGCCGTACGCTTTCTCCAGATTTTTCTTCCAGCGCACTTTCCCGCTGGCCGCATCCACGCAAACCAGATCGCTTTCGGTGCCGATGGCGTACACGCGGTCGCCATCCACCGTCGGCGTGCCGCGCGGCCCCGGGTATTCGTCGTCCCACTGCGGGCCCACGCGCGTTTTCCAAATCAGCTTGCCGTCCGCGCGGTTGAGCGCCATCACAAATTGATCCTCACCGATGTCACCCATGGTGTAGATGCGGTCGCCCACAATCGACATGCTCGAGAAACCCCCGCCCAGCCCCGCCGCTTCCCACAACAGCTTGGGCGGCGCGCTCTCCCATGAATTCTTCAGACCCGTGGCCGCGGCCTTCGCATCACGATTCGGGCCGCGCCATTGCGGCCAGTCCGCCGCAGGCACCGGCTCCCCCGCGCCAGCCATACTCGACACCAGCACGACCGCCGCCACCACCCCGGCGGCTAGCATCCCCATCCGGCTGCAAAATGCCTTCATCGTTTTCATCACCGACCCTCCAGTAAGTCCTTTCCTTAGACGTGTCAGGCCCGTGGAATCACTCAAAAAATCTGCAATTTTTGCTGGCGCTCACCCCGCCGTTCGATACAATACCCGCTGTATTTTAATCGGGAAAACCCATTAATTCATCCGGTGGCAGGACAATAGGAGCCGGAATGTTCGCACTCCTAAGATTGAAGTATTGGCAGCCAGTGGCTCTTGCCATTGCGCTGCTGGCCTGTGCCGCCGCCGTCCCGCTTGCCGCGCAGTCGCAACCGCAACCGCACGACCCGCTCGCCACGGGGCATCTGATTGCCGTCGGCGGGGCCATGCGCGACCCCGCCATCCTCGGGCGCTTCATCGCGCTCGCGGGCGGGCCCGACGCGCCCATCGTCGTAATCCCCACCGCTGGCGCCGGCGACCAATATGACTCCGACTGGGTGGGCCTGCGCGCCTTCCGCGCCGCCGGCGCGCGCAATCTGCGCATCCTGCACACCCGCGACCGCAACGTCGCCAACTCCGAAGCCTTCGTCGCCCCGCTGCGCGCCGCGCGCGGCGTCTTCATTGCCGGCGGCCGCCAGACCCGCCTGGCCAAAGCCTATCTCGACACCCGCACCCACCGCGAATTGCGCGCCGTGCTCGAACGCGGCGGCGTAGTCGGCGGCAGCTCCGCCGGCGCTTCCATCCTCGCTTCGTTCCTCATGCGCGGCGACACCCGCAGCAACAAGCTACCCGTCGGCCAGTACGTGCGCGGCTTCGGCTTGCTGCCCCACTCCGCCATCGACCAGCACGTGCTCAAGCGCAATCGCCAGTTCGACCTCGCCCCCATCGTCCGCGCTCATCCCGAGTTGCTCGGCATCGGCATCGACGAAGATACCGCCATCGTAATCTCCGGGGACGAGTTCGAAGTCATCGGCCAAAGCTACGTCATCATCCACGACGCCCAGTACCGCCGCCATCCTGGCGGCCCCGCAACGCAAGCCACGTCCCGCGCCCCTGCCGACAGCTCAGACTCCCACTTTGCCATCGAACAACCCACCGCCCCTCCCCACTTCTACTTCCTAGCCCCCGGCGACCGCTTCAACCTCCTTACCCGCCAGCCCCTCCGCAACGGCCGCGCCTTCAACCCTCTCCCACGCAACCAACCCGCAGAATCACCAGCCTCCCCTTGAGTCATGCCTGGCATCCCGGCACCGAACCCTTGCCACGCCCACCACAGCGACGGCTGAAGGCCGCCTCCAGCGCCGCGATCCTTCGCTCGCGTTCCTGAGGCGACAGCGTCAGCAGGTGCTGTTCCGCGATCGCGGTCAGCGCCAACACCGTCTCCCGCAACGTTCTTTTCTTCCCGCCCACCCTTTTGACCTTTCGACCTTCGACCTTTCCGAGCTTCAATCAAAATAGCACTTGACAAGATAAAATCTATTAGCTAATATAGGGCGGTACGTATTTCATGGCTGGACCGGGCCGGTGGCGCGCTGCCGCTGTGGACTGTAGCTGTAAGCTAGTCAACTGTGGACTGTGAGCAAAAATCGGCGGATTTCCCAGCAAATCGCGCATGTCGCGCCCGTAAGTCCCTATTCACGACCGTCGTGCGCTCTTCATCTGAGCTAAGTCCTTATTCACGACCGTCATGCATGTACCACCCCGGGGGGGGTTGGGGGGGACAGAGGTGGTACAGACCGGCGGATGGCTGACAGAACAGACCGCGACGATGGCATGACGCTGTGCATCGGGGCCACGGAACCGTCAAAGAAAGGGAGCGGGAAACGCGACGCGTGGACGACCACCTGACAGCCGGAGCCTCCCCGGTTGGGCCACCACTGACCACCGGCCACGAATCACCGGCCACGGATTATGGGCCACGACCGCCGGATTCAACGCGGCGGCTTGGCGGGCGGCGGCTCCACTCTTTCCGAGCCGATGATCCGCGTGCTCACGGCGCGCTTCTTGTAGTCGGTGTAGCGCACCAGAATTTTCATGCGCACTGGGCCGCTCGAAAACCGCAGCACGTCGTCCGCGCTGGTGTAGGTGGGGAACCAATATTTGCCGTCGATATTTTCGCGATACGTCTCGAATTCCGGGAACAGGTTTTCCTGGTTGCCTTCGCGGATGTCCGGCACGGCCTTGCCCCGCGTCTTGACGATTTGCAGGTCCACGTCGTCCACCCAGATGCGCCCCTGAAAGTAGCGCCGGCCGCGCTCGATGCGCTTGGGGCGCACGTCGAAAACGTAGGTCGTCAGCTCGTCAACTTTTTCGCGGCCTTGGTAGTCAATCTTGTAATCGGGCACTTCTTCGGTGGTGAGCACGAAGGGCTGGATGCTTTCCAGGTCGTGCATGTCTTCGGGCGTCATGCTGAGATGGCGCAGCGTCACCGGCGGCTCGTAAGTCACGCGCTCGAAGCGTTCGCCTTTATCGAGGAAGATCACTTCGCTGTTGCGCCGGAATTCGCCGCCCGGGCGCCCGTCTTCGTCGTACTCGCGCACCATCACGGTTTGCTTGTAACTGTATTCATCTCGCGCCAGCTTGAACTCCGCTTCCTTCTCCGCGAACCGCCGGATGATTTCCTCCACCGGAATCGCCGGCGCCTCCATCTTCGGCCGTTGCGGCGGCGGCAAAGGCCCGGTATGCTGCGCGCGCACCGGCGTCGCCAGCCCCAGCGCCATACACGCCAGGGCCGCCCATGCAGCCGCGCCGAAACCGACAAGTCTTTTCATAAGATTATTGTGATGCAGGCGGCAGCCAGCGCGTTCGCGGCTCGCATAACGGCGCCGGCACGAATTTCGCTAACAAGGCCAAGCACATCCATCCACTTGCTCGCTCGCTACAGTATAATTGTCGCACGCAATCGCAAGCTGACCGAGCCGTTACGCAAAAAAGGGAGGCAAGTGATCCGCGACGTAAAAGCATGGACAGAGTGGGAAGCCCGAGGCCCGCTGAGCGAGCCTGCCGACTTCCACCGCAATCTCCGGCTGGTGGAAGCGATGTACCAACTGGCGCGGACCCTCGGCGCCTTTCCTCCGGCAGACCCGCTGGAAGGCATCGAAGTCGACATTCGCAGGTCAAGGATCCTGAATGCTCGTGTTCGAGGCGCTGCTGGAGCGGATCGCTCAGGGTCTTGATTCCCGAGCCATCCCGTACATGGTCATAGGGGGGCAGGCCGTGCTCGCCTACGGGGAGCCGCGCCTGACGCGCGATGTGGATGTCACGCTCGGCGTGGGCCCGGAAAAACTACCGGCGATTCTCGAGTGGGCTCGCGAGACAGGCTGGCAAGTTCTGGTGCAAGAACCGCAACAATTTGTCGCCCAGACGCTGGTTCTTCCCTGCCAGGAACCCCAGAGCGGCATCCGCGTGGACCTTATCTTTTCGCTGACCCCGTACGAGCGCCAGGCTATCGAGCGAGCTACAACCATCCAAATTCGCAGCATTCCGGTACGCTTTGCGACCGTCGAGGATCTGATTGTTCTCAAGATGGTAGCCGGCCGCCCTCGCGACCTCGAAGATGTACGCGGAATCCTTACCAGGCATAAGCATTTGAACGTCGGTTACATCCGCCAATGGTTAGCGCAGATGGAAGCCGCCTACGGAGAGGAGTTCGGTGCTCGATTCGACGAGCTGCTGGGCAGAATCACGCGCTAGACACCAGGCTGGTCGCTTCCGGTCCGGCGAGATTGCCGTTCGCTTGACACTGGCCACTGACCGCCACTGGCCACCAGCCACTGCCTCACTGCGAGTAGCTGTTGTAGATGGTCTCGATCCAGCGGTCGGTGGTGATGAAGCCGGAGCCCCACTCTTCCCACTCCGGGAGGCCGGCTTTTTTCGCGTCTTCCACGCTCATGCCGGAGTCCTTGC
Source organism: Candidatus Acidiferrales bacterium (assembly GCA_050747305.1). Classification (GTDB taxonomy): domain Bacteria; phylum Acidobacteriota; class Terriglobia; order Acidiferrales; family UBA7541; genus JBOGNS01. The sequence continues at coordinate 6,302 of JBOGNS010000580.1, forward strand.
GCTGGACCACGATTTCCGCGGTGGCTTGCAGCATCTTGTGATAGGCGCGCAGGTCCTCCACCGACGACACCGGCCCGTGCCCGGGAATGATCTTCACATTCGCAGGCAGCTCTTCGATCACCTCGCCGATATTCTTGATCAGGCCCTGCACCGTACCGCCCGCGCGCAGGTCCACGAAGGGAAAGCGGCCAACAAAGAAGTCGTCGCCCATGTGCACCACATTCGATTTGGTGAAGAAGATGATGCTGTCGCCGTCGGTGTGCCCCTTGGGGAAGTGGATGGCGCGGATTTCTTCGTCGTTGAAATGGATCGAGACGCGCTCGCCGAAGGTGACCACCGGCCACGCCTGCTGGGGATAAGTCTGCGCCCAGCGCTCGCGCGCCGCCGCGTCGTCGGGCGGGGTGGCCAGCCGCTTGCGCACGTTATCGTGCGCGATGATCGGCGCATCGGCGCCGAACTGCGCGTTGCCGCCGGTGTGGTCGCCGTGGAATTGCGTGTTCAGAATAAATTTCAGCTTGCCGCTGGAGAGGTCCTTCAGCTTGGCCTTGATTTTGTCGGCCAACGGCGCGTATTGGTCATCCACGATCAGCAGGCCATCGGGACCCACCGATACGCCGATGTTTCCGCCGCGCCCGGTGAGCATCCAGATGTTGCCGCGCACCTGCTCGGCTTTCACTTCCACCGCGTTCCAATCCACTTGCTGTTGCGCCGGCCCGCCGTGTCCGGCCACGCGCTGCGGCTGCATCGCCATCACCACCGCAATCGCCAGCGCGGTCACTACGCAGACGAACGTGCTTCGACCTTTTGTCACCATCGCCTCCACAGGGGAACAGTAGGACAGGCACTCCTGCCTGTCCGCTTTTCTGCCGCCGTTCACTTCGACAGCAAAGGCACAATAAATTCGCGCTTCCCTCTTGTGCCACAAAGCGGCAACGAACAGGCACTCTCGCCTTGTCCCTTAACTCCGCCACAGGGAAATTACCGAGGGTTGCCATCCTAGAGGCGCGCACCGGGATGCGTCAAGCTTCCGTAGGACAGGCACTCCTGCCTGTCCGCTTTTTCCAGCCGTGTCCGCCTTCGGGGGCGAAGCTTGCCACGCGCGGGCTCGCGGTATAGCGTTCCGTGCAATATGAAAAGCCATCGGCTATTTCGAAGCGGGTTCCTGTTTGGCGCGACCTTACTATTGCTAGCGGCGGGCATGTTGACGCAGCCCGCGCGCTCACAACAAGCAGCCAAGAGCGCGGCCGATTTGATCCTGCTCAATGGCCGCATCTACACGGTGAACCCGGAACAGCCGTGGGCGGAGGCGGTGGCGATTCGCGACGAGCGCATTGTGGCGGTGGGCTCGAACCACGAGCTTAAGCGCGCGGCGGGCGCGACCACTCGCTACGTGGACCTCGGCGGGCGGCTGGTGCTGCCCGGATTGATCGACAGCCACATTCACTTCCTCTCCGGCAGCCACTCGCTTTCGCAGCTCGATCTGAACGACGCGAGCACGCCCGCCGAGATTCAGAAGCGGCTGCGCGAGTACGCTGCCGCGCATCCCGGCGACGGGTGGATCATTGGCCGCGGCTGGACCTACACCGTCTTCGCACCCGCTGGCCTGCCGCATCGCACGCTGATTGACGAAGTCGTCGCGGACCGTCCGGTGGTGCTCGAAGCCTATGACGGCCACACCACGCTCGCGAACACAGCGGCACTGAAGCTCGCCGGGATCACGCGCGACACGCCCGATCCGCCCAATGGCGTAATCGTTCGCGATGCAAGAGGCGAGCCCACCGGCGCGCTGAAAGAAGCCGCCAGTGCGCTGGTCGACCGCCACGTGCCGCAGCCTTCGCGCGAGGAGAATCTCGCCGCGCTGCGCCGCGGGCTGGCGGAAGCCGCCGCGCTCGGCCTCACCAGCATCGTCAACGCCAGCGGCGGCATGGAAGAGATGGAACTTTACGCCGAACTCGAGCGACGCGGCCAACTCACTCTGCGCACGTACACCGCGATGCGTCTGCGCTCCGGCATGACCGCCGCCGATTTCGATGCCGCAACCGCCGCGCGGGAGCGCTTTGCTTCGCCGCTGGTCCGCGCGGGCATCCTCAAGGGATTTGTGGACGGGGTGATCGAATCGCACACCGCAGCCATGCTGGAGCCTTACTCGGACGATCCCTCGAAGAAAGGCGAACTGAATTACACGCCGGAGGAGCTGAATCGCCTGGTGCGCTCAACCCATTTCACGGAATCGAGAACGCGGTGACGCGGCAGACGCGCGAAGGCCAGCCCGTCGGTGGCTGGATCCCGCACCAGCGCGTCACGCTGGAAGCAGCCATCGCTGCCTACACCATCGATGGGGCGTGGGCGCAGCATCGCGAGCGCGACTTCGGCTCCATCGAACCCGGCAAGTACGCTGACATGGTTGTGCTCACGGAAGATTTGTTCAAGATGCTGCCGCAGCGCATCCACACCGTGGGATCGTGGCTTACGCTCCTCGGCGGACAAGTTGTCTTCAAAAAGTAGAGGCGGGTTGCAACCCGCCCCTGCCGTGGTTCGGTTGGGCGAAGGGAAAGCGGCTCAATCACCGCGCCCTAGTCGTCGTCACGGCCTTCCACACGCAGCTCATTCTCCACGGAAAACGCGCCGGGCACGCTGCGCGCCTGGATGTTAGCAATATTCTTGTCCGCTTCATTGGCCACTACGCCCACCAGCCGCACGTGGCCATTCTTCACGATGATATGGATCGGCGGCACCGACTGAATCGCGTAGCGGTGCATGCCGGAATGCCCGAAGATGGCTCGGTAGGTTGCCAGCCGGATGCGGTCATCGTGGTTCGACACCGGCAGCACCTCGATCTGGTTCACCACACGCTCCACGCCTTCGATGCCTTTCACGCGCGCCTCCGCGTCGGACTTTAGCGTGGGCCGCGTCACTTGCCCGGTGAGATAGACGGTATAGTTCTCCACGCGATATTCGAGGTTGTCGAACACCGAGTAGTAGGGCAGCATCACCAGCTCGTGCCGCACCTCTTTCGCGATGTTGATCGCGGCCGTTTTGGCGCCTTCGGCGCGCGTCTTCTCCTGCGCAAACGCACTGGGGCTCGCTGCCAGCGCCGCCGCGCACAGCACCACCACTGCGCACTTTCTTATTTGGATTCGCATTTTCTCCTCCCTTAGTGGGATAGGGTAATGCTCCCCAAAGGATGCTTCATAGCTTGCACGCTTCTGGGCTACTAACGGTCGAAATCTTTGCGTGGCACGACGAATTTCTCGTCGGACTCTGCGTCGCCTCTGCGTTCTCTGCGCCTCTGCGTCATCTTGTTCTTGGTTGCGGCTCCGCCGCGCTGCGGAAGGATTGTTCTGAGTTCTGCCTTCTGAGTTCGACTTGGGCATCACTCGGGCAATTTCAAGCTTTTCCACGCGGGATAGCGCAGCAGCTTGCCTTCCGCCACCACGCCCACGTAGCGTCCGCCGTGCTGGAACTGCATTACGCGCTTGCCTTCGCGGGCCAGCTTGGCCCAGCGCGATTGGGTGCGCGGGTTCTGCTCGATGCCTTCGAAGCGCTGCCCGCCAGCCTCGAAGGCCACGGTGCGCAGCCGGGTTCGCGAGGTGGCGGTGACGCGATACTTCTTCCTCTCCATTTCGACGCGGTCTTGGTCCTCCACCAGCACTTGGCGCCACACCTCGACGAGAGCTTCACCCAGCGTCATCCTCGTCGCATCCTACACGCGCAGCGGGAGCCGCGCCACTGCGCACGCTCGCGGGACGCGCCATCCCACTTGCGGACACTGCAACCGCAACCCACAAAGCGATCGCCGCTAACCCGCTGAATCCTTAAGCCTCGCTGCACCGCGGAATGGTAATCGCCGTGCCAATCACCCAAGCATGGCTCGAAAACGTCGGGTTGCTTGGTGGCGTCCTAGCTTCAATTGCGGGATGTAGCGGCGACCTTTAGGTCGCCACAATTGGCCTAGGCGCGAAACAAGCGGCGACCTAAAGGTCGCCGCTACATCCCAGGCGCGGGAGGAATCATGGAGCGCTTCTGGCAGGATCTGCGCTATGGCATGCGCATGCTGCGCAAGAGTCCCAGCCACACTGTCGTGGCGGCGCTTTCTCTCGCGCTGGGATTGGGCGCCAGCACCGCGCTATTCAGCGTGTACGACGCAGTGGTGCTGCGCCCGCTGCCGGTGGCCAATCCCGATCAGCTCGCGGTATTCATCTGGCAGGCAGGCGAGAACGCATCGCCGCAGTCCTACGGTGGTTTTGGCGTCTCCGACGGACCGGGTACGCCGCGCCTGCGCGGCTCATTTTCCTTCCCGCTGTTTCAGCAAATGCGCCAACAGAATGTGATGAGCCATACCTTCGCTTTTTACGATCTCGGCCGTAGCAACGTGCAGGTGGATGGCGTTTCTGAGCTGGCGTCCGCGCTGCTCGTCAGCGGCGATTATTTCGATGGCCTCGGCCTGATCCCATCGGCCGGCCGCCTGCTCGCGCCACCAGACGATCGCATCGGCGGCGAACCGGTGGCGGTGATTTCGCATGCCTATTGGCTCAAGCGATTTGGCGGGGACGCGGCCACCGTGGGCAGAGCGATCTTTGTGAACGGCCAGCCTTTCACCGTAGCGGGTATCGGGCCGCGCGACTTCTACGGAACCATTGATTACACGGCCACACCGGAAATTTTCTTGCCCGTAGCTTACATCGAGCGCCTGCGTTCGTTTGGTCGGGAAAACCAAAACAGCGTTCTCGAAGATAACGAGTGGTGGACATTCGGTGTGATGGGCCGCCTGAAGGCCGGCCGGCGTCACGCGGCAAGCGGCGCAGTCGGCGCTGAGCCTTCCCTTCTCAAACGCCGTCGCCAATTTGCAATCGGTACGCAATCACAAGCCCGGCGACAAGCCGATCGTTCTGCCCAGCCTGCTGCTCAAGTCCGGCGCGCAAGGCCAGTCGGAATTTCGCCGCCGCAACGCGCAGATGCTGACGGTGGGCTTAGCTGTGGCCGGACTGATCCTGCTGATCGCGTGCGCCAACGTGGCCAACCTGTTGCTGGCACGCGCGGGCGCGCGGCAGCGCGAAGTGGCCGTGCGCATGGCGCTGGGCTCGCACCGGCGGCGGCTGATCCGTCAATTGCTCACCGAGAGTTTGATGCTAGCGGGTATGAGCGGCTTGCTGGGTGTGTTTTTGGCGTGGTGGGGCAAAGAGCTGCTTTTTCTGTGGCTGCCGGTCAACTCGGTTCCGCCGTCGCTGGAGATTCCGCTGGATTTGCGCGTGCTTGCGTTCGCGGGTACCGCTTGTGTGCTCACAGCATTGATTTTTGGGCTGGCGCCTGCGTTACACGCCACGCGCGTGGATTTGACAACCTCGCTGAAAGAAGCGGCGGGCAACATTGCCGGGAATCGCCCGCGCCAGCGGCTGGGCCGGGCGATGGTTGTGGTGCAACTCGCACTGTCTGTGGTGGTGCTGGCGGGCGCGGGGCTGCTGCTGCGCACGCTGATCAACTTGGAGAATTCCGGCGCCGGCTTCAACGCCGATAATTTGCTGGTGTTTCGTCTCGATGGCTCGCTGAGCGGCTATCGCGGCGAGACGCTGGCGAATCTGTATGACGAAGTGCTGCGCCGTGCGCAGTTGTTGCCGGGCGTGCGCTCGGCCGCCACCACGCGGGTGCCGCTGATTACCGGCTCGGCGGACAGCGGCAGCGCATCCTTCGTGAATTACAGGCCCAAGCCGGATGAAAGAATCAACGTGCTCTTGCAAGAGGTCAGCGGCGATTACTTCGGCACGCTGCAAGTGCCGGTGTTGCTCGGCCGCGACTTCGGCCCGCGCGACGACCAGCCGGGCGCACCGCTGGTCGCCATCGTCAATGAAACCATCGCCCGCAAGTATTTTGGCGGCGGCAATCCTGTCGGCCAGCGCATGGGCCGCGGCAGCAACAGGAACGAAGGCAAAATCGAGATTGTAGGCGTGGTGCGCGACATGAAGTACCAGCGCCTGCATAGCGATCCGCCGCCCACGGTTTTTGTTCCCACGCGGCAAGTGAGCAATCCACGCGATATGACCTTCATGCTGCGCACCGCGGGCGATCCGATGAGCCTTGCGTCCGACGTCACGCAGCTCGTGCGCGCGCTCGATAGCAATCTCCCCATCTTCAGTCTGCAGCCGCAAAACGAAGTGATTCGCGCCTCGCTCGACCGCGAGCGCGAGGCTTCCCGCCTGCTTTCGTTTTTGGCGGCCTGGCGCTGGTGCTGGCGGCCATCGGACTCTATGGCTTGATGGCACACACCGTCGCCACGCGCACCAATGAAATCGGCATCCGGCTCGCGCTCGGCGCGGACACGGGCGCAATTTTTCGCATGGTGATTCGGCAAGGATTGTTTTTGGTGTTGTTCGGGGTGGCGCTGGGATTGACCGGGGCGTGGTGGGCGACGCGCGTGCTCGCCAGCCAGCTCTATGGCGTGCAGCCGAATGACTTGGCGACGCTGGCCGGCGTTGCGCTGGTGCTCGCAACGGTGGCGCTGCTGGCGTGCTATTTTCCGGCGCGCCGCGCCACCCGCATCAATCCCATCATTGCTTTACGCTATGAATGACGAAGGCGGCGGATCCTATGCCGCTCTACTTTGGTCACGGAGGGAACTGCGTATGAGGAGAGCAGCAGCAGCGGCAACGGTTCTGTTCGTCTTGTTCGTCAGCCTGTTTGGCAGCGGAGCAACGGCGCAGTCGGCCAATGACCGCGAGGCGGTGCGCCAAGCGGTGCTGGATTACGTGGAAGGCGTCTACAACGTGGACCCGTCGCGCATCGAGCGCAGTGTTCACCCCAAGCTCGCCAAGACCGGTTTCTACCGCGGGCCGCAGGATGCCACCTATCGCGCGCCCGGCAACATGAGTTTCGAGCGGCTCAAGGAAGTTGCCGCCACTTACAATAAGGAAGGCCGCCTACCGAAAGATGCGCCGAAAGAAATCACGGTTTTCGAAGTGCTGGATCAAACGGCCACGGCAAAGCTTGTTGCGGAATGGGGCATCGACTATTTCCACCTTGCCAAGTTCGACGGCAAATGGATGATCGTCAACGTGCTGTGGCAAAGCCCGCCGAAAACGGCCGATTAAGAGCGCGGGCTCCAACGCGAGGAATTACTTCAGCGATACGATGATGCGCTGAAAGTTTTCATCCAGCCGTTCGATGCGAGTCACGCGGCCCACATGATTGATCTTGACCGTGGCGGTGTGGGGATACGTGACGCGCAGTTCCATCCCGATGTAATAAACGGAGAGGCGTGTGGCGAAGGCCAGCCCGTTTCGCGAGGTATCCACCGTGGTGGTCACTTCGTCGAAGTAACTGTCGCTGGCATCCATGGGCTGGAGCCGGATAGGCTGCGATAACTCCTTCCTTCCACTGGTTCGCCGTTCTTCCTGGGTCACTGGGCTTCCCCAACTTACGGCACGCACACAATACACGACGCGCAGCTATGTTGCGTCAATGGTACAGCCGTTTGTCTAACGTTTTTTCGCTCGGCCATTCTAGCGGAAAAAAGCAGCTTACAAAGGGTCTATGGGCGCTCGGGAGCTCCGAGCCCATTTGGGACCATCGGCAGAGCGCGCAGACGAACCCCTGAAGCGTCAAAGATCGCGTTTCCCACCGCCGGAGCGACGCCTACGATTGGCGTTTCTCCCGCGCCGGCCGAAGGCAGGTCGCGCCGATCCACGAGCACGGTTTCCAGCGCGGGCACATCGCTGAAGCGTGGCACGCGATAGCCGGAAAAGCGCGGGTTGGCAATGCGGCCTTGGCTGAATTCAATCGCTTCGAAGAGCGCGCCCCCAAGTCCCTGAACGACCGCGCCTTCGATTTGGTTACGCAGCCCGTCGGGGTTGACCACGGCGCCACACTCAAATGCCGTGACCACTTGCGCCACGCGCACTTCGCGCGTCTCGCGGTCCACAGCGATTTCCGCGCAACAGGCTACGTAGCTTCCTTTTTCGAATCCGCCTGCGATGCCGAAGCCCTGGCCCGGCTTGGCCTTCTTCCTCGGCCAGGCGAATTTCTCCGCCGCGGCCAGCAGCACGGCGCGCAGGCGCGCATCTTCGAGGTTCTTCAGCCGGAATTCGAGCGGATCGAGTTTCAGGAGGTGCGCCAGCTCGTCGATATGCACTTCGCGCGCGAAGTGATTGGCGGTGGCCGCCAGCCCGCGATACGAGCCTTGCCGCAGCGGCGACTCCACCGGGTGGAACTGGATGCGCTGGTGCGGGATGGCATAGAGCGGGCGGATGGCTGAGCCGCCGGAATTGTAGTTGTGAAACTCCCAGGCGGTGATCTTGCCGTCGTTGCGCACGCCGCTTTTCACTTCGATTACGCCCGCGGGGCGGAAATAGGCCCACGTGAATTCTTCCTCGCGCGTCCACGCCACCTTTACCGGGCGCTTGGCAGCGCGCGCCAGTCGCGCCGCTTCGACGGCAGTTTCGCCGCTGTGCTTGCCGCCGTAGGCTGACCCGGTATCGGGCACAATCACGCGCACGCTGGCTTCGGGAATGCGGAAGACTTCCGCCAAGTCACCCTGCACACCGAAGGGCCGCTGCGTGCCGGTCCACACCGTGAGCTTGTCGCCATTCCACTCGGCGACGGCGGCGCGCGGCTCGAGCGGCGTATGCGCGATGTAGGCCACTGTGTAGGTTTGCTCCAGGCGATGATCCGCCGCAGCGAAGCCGTCTTTCACGGAACCAACCTCGCTGCTGCCGCGCTCGCTGGGCTGCCCGGCATTCGCTTTCAGGTAGTCGAAGATTTCTTTATGTGACGGTTGCGGCGTCTCTTTCCATTCCGCGCGGACGGCGGCTGCAGCGCGGGTGGCTTCACCGGCGGAGGAGGCGGCGACGCCGGCAAACTCGCCGTCGCGCACCACGGTTACTCCTGCAATCTTTTCCGCTGCGCTGGTATCGATGGAAACGAGCGTGGCGCCGAAAGCCGCCGGCCGCACGATCTTCCCGTAGAGCATCCCGGGCCGCTTGATATCGATGGGGTAGCGGTGCATTCCGTTGACGAGTTCGACTGCATCGATCCTCGGCGCGGCCTTGCCTGCAACCTGCCACTCGCCGGCGGGTACAAGGGCCACCTCTGCCGCCACGGTGGCGGCGATTTCGCGGCCGCGTAGCAGCTCGGCATAGTCGATCGATTGCTCGGGTTCGCCGTTGGTCACTGCTCCGTTGGCGGCTTGCAATTGCTCGCGCGCTACTTGCCATTTCTCCGCCGCCAGGTCGAGTAGCAGGTTGCGCGTCGCTGCGGCCACGCGGCGGAGCTGCAAGTTCATGATGGGGGTGGTGCGGCTGCCGAAGGTGCCCGCATCGAAGGGCGTGAGTTGCGTATCGGCCATCACCAGCTTGATTTTTTCCATCGGGCAGCGCAACTCTTCCGCGACAGCCTGGGTCAGCGAGGTGCGAATCTCCTGCCCCACTTCCACCTTGCCGCTGTAAACGCTGACCACTCCGTTCTCTCCAACGTGCAGCCACGCGTTGATTTCGCGCGGCATCTCGCGGCGACGCCGCCCGCGGCCGGACTCTTGCGCCAACGCTTGGCGCGCCACACTCACCACCAAAGCCCCGGCGCCAAAGACGCGGAAGAATTCGCGCCGGTCGAGCGCGAAGTGATAAGCGGCCGGCGCCAGCAGTTCGTAGCGTTCCAGCTCGAGCGCGTCGGCTTGGATTCGCGCCTCGTTCATCGCGCGCGCCCTTTCATTGTTTTCGCCGCGCGCTGCACGGCAGCGACGATGCGCGGATAGGTCCCGCAGCGGCAGATATTGCCTTCCATGCCTTCGATAATTTGCGGCACGCTGGGATTGGCATTCGCGCGGAGCATGGCTACCGCAGAGAGGATCATGCCCGAGGTGCAGTAGGCGCATTGCATGGCGTTCTCGTCGAGAAATGCTTGCTGCACCGGATGCAACCGGCCCTCGCGGGCCAAGCCTTCGATGGTGGTGATCTCGGCGCCGGCCACCTCGCCCACCGGCGTGACGCACGACCGCTGCGCCTGGCCATTCACCAGCACCGTACACGCGCCACATTGCCCTTCGCCGCAGCCGTACTTGGTCCCGGTGAAGTCGAGTTGCTCGCGCAGCACGTCGAGCAGGTTCAACCCTTCGTCGGCATCAATCTTGTGGATGGTTCCGTTGACTCGAATTTTCGTGATTCTAGCCATCCGGTGCTCGCTGCATCGCCGGAATCGCGCCGCAGGGCTGCTGGCACTCTATTCACTCTTTACCACGGCTGTGCACCTCAAACAACCGGTTTTGTGCATGAGCGAACAAGAGGAAGTGCGGTCGCCGTACCAGGGAGAAACAATGCGGCCATTACCGCAAAATCGGGCACGGCTTACTTTGCTCTGGCGCCGCTCGACACGTCTTTCTCGCTCACATAAGCCGCGCCATAACGCGCGGCGCCATCGGCGCCCGGCCTGCCGGCTGAGGTGATGCGGACGGGCACAAAAATGTTCGGCCCGCTCTTCTGGTAGTTGGTGGCGGCTTCCACTTGCTGGTCTCGATGATAGCGGTTGCGGCTGCGGAAGCCGAACCCGCCGCGCGAAATATCCTCGAGTTGCACCACGTCGTTGCCGTGATCCGAGCTGCGCACACACACCTCCATGCGCATCTTCAGCCGCGGGTGTTTGCGCTTGATCTTGCGCCCGTCGATTTCCGGTTCCGGCGCCGGTTT
>JBOGNS010000581.1:0-5771 GCA_050747305.1 Candidatus Acidiferrales bacterium
GAGTTGGGCCGCTTGTTGGACCCAAATGGACCCAAAACGGAGAATCAGCAAGCAGGCCAATCACAGCAGCAGTTTTTGAACTAAGCGTTCTAAGGGGTTGTGGGAGAGCGATTTGACGGATGGAACCGAGTCAGCTATTATGAGTTCGCGGGGTGGAGCAGTCTGGTAGCTCGTCGGGCTCATAACCCGAAGGTCGTTGGTTCAAATCCAACCCCCGCAACCATGAGGGTTTCGAGGCGTAACCTTGAAACCCTCTCTTTGTTGTGCGGTTACGGGTAGAACCGCCCTTCCCTTTGGTTCCCCGTTGCGCTGTTATGCCGCGTTGCCCGAATTGGTTATGGTCGCGCGCACAAACCGCCGCGGTCGGGCTCTACTTGCGCCGGATTTCGAGCGCTACGTTCGGGGCGCCTTCCAAGCCGCATGGCATCTTGTTCACGAAGCGCAGCGTGCCTGAGCTGTCTTTGAACTCGAGCCCATAGGGACCGGAGCCGACGTAGTCTCCCCAGTCCTGGGGAACGTTGATGACACATTGCGCAGCGGCGCTCTGCGCGGCCGCGGGCTTGCTCGCCAGGTATGCTGCAAAAACCGCGGCCAACATACTGGCGATGACAACGACGGCGATCGCAATCTTCTTGCCCATTTCGCTGCACCTCGCAAAGTAGTCCATCAAGAATGTGAACAAGGTCCTGTGTGACGCCCGAGGCGGCGCAAACTCACGGCTCCCGTCGCGCGCTAATGGCGGGTGACTTGTTTTCCGGAGATTTTTGGTTCAACACGGAAACGAGGTCGCGGCCTTCTGGCGGGAAGTGGGCCAACTGGCCCTCCCGAATAATTTCCTGCGTGGCCACGCTTCGGCCGTAGAGCCGCTTGTTCGCCTCGCGGTCCACACGCAGCTTGCCCTTCAAAGAGACGCCGGAAAAAAGCCCGTCGGACCGCGAATAGCTGAGGAATTCAGGGAGCGCTGCTTTTTTCTCAGAATCACCTTTTGCGATGGCAGCGGCTTGCTGGGCGGCGCCGGTCGCAGCGGCAATACCCGCGGTGTCAGGCGCCATGGGGCCTGCCATCACAGGCGTCTCATCGCCAAGCTTCAAGGTTTCGCCTGAAACAAGTTCCTCGGCGCCTGTCTCGTCCACCACGAGAATGATCAAGTCCTTTTGCTTACCATCCGCAAGTAGCCCAACGCTGTCAACCTCCAGCGAAACCATGGAAGGCGCGCTCCAGCGACCGGTGAAGTCGTCGCCGGTGCGGCACGTCATGGTGCCGCTGCTCTTACTGCCGCTGTCGGTTCGCGAAATGTTTCTGGCTTTGGGGACCACCACTAAGCATTCCGCATTGTCGAGCACACGCTGCGGGATCGTGTCGGGAGTCGCCAGGATTTCTCTAACCACGACACCGGAATCCTCCAGCCTTTGAACCTCCACCGTGCCAGGCTCGGTGTCGCCCTCGAACCCCAAGGCTCCTGCGACGGCGCCTCCGGCGGCTGCGGCCCCACCCGCGATGGCGCCCAGAGGACCGGTTGCCTTGTCCTTTTCCTCCGCGTCCGCGTCCTTGGCCAACTCTTCTTGCTCGCGCTTGGCGGCCTCTTCACGGCCACCGGAAAGGTTGCGGGGAGATTCGCGATTCAGGACGTACAACATGTCGTTGGCTGCGGACGGAACGCGTCTGACTTCGCCCTCCTTGATGATGTCCTCGGCATCGACGCGCTGGCCGTACATCCGTTCGTTGGCGTCACGATCAACGCGCAGAGTTGTGCCTTCCAACGAGACCCCGGCAAAAAGTCCACGCGAGCGGGAGTAGCTCAGGATCTCGGAACGCATCGTCACGTCTGTGGAAGCGGTAATGTCGCGTCCCTTGGGCCCGCCGGCAACGGATGCATTGCCGCCCAGTCGGATCGTACTTCCCCGAAGGAGCGCACTCGAGCCCTTCTTGTTCAAGATGAGCAGAACGAGGTCCGTCTCCTTGAGCCCGATTTGCCATCCAAAGCTGAAGCCCTCCAGCGCGGCCATGGAAGGCGCACTCCACGCGCCGCGGAAATGGTCTCCGGTGCGGCAGCTCATTACGCCGCGAGCGTAGCTGGCGCCGAAGCCAATCGCGATTTTTTTCAGGTCGGGAAACACCACGACGCATTCGGCGCGATCCAGCCAATCATCCGGAAGCCCTTCGGGAATCTTGACGACTTCGCTGAGGGTCTTACCGGCTTCGCGCAGGCGCCGGTATTCGACGAGGTTCAGGTCGTCTCGGTGGACGTAGTCCCTGCCGTCGCGCCGCTGCGGCTGCCTTTCGCGGCCTTGTTGCGGCGGAGTGTCCTGAGCAAAGCCGGAAGTGGTCACAAAGATTGCGGCGCATAGGATTGCAAGACGTGTTTTCATGGATAGCGGCCTCCCCCGCTAATGGGCTGCCGGCTCGCGACGAAGTGTAATCAGCCAGGTGAGCGGTGTTCTGAAGGCTTGCGTGACGCAGAGCCTGCGCCTATCGGGAAAATACACCGCTGTGCAACGGCAGGATACTGTCATTACTGACAGCACGAAACGTACAGCGTTCTTGGGGGAGTATGAAACGGCCGGCCGCACTTTCTCGATACCAAGGGATACGGCCGTCGTCAGTTGGGCGTGGTGGCCGACAGGGCAATGCTGGCCACCATGCTCACGGCCTGCCGCGCTGATGCCTACAACGGAAGCTGTCCGTGCCAAGCGCCGCGCGACGTACGCAGTAGAACGCCCGGCTCCGACGTGAACCGTCGGAGAATCCCATAACGGTGTCCAGAGTCTGGCGCTACTCCCATCTTTCTCCGCGAAGGGCGCCTCACGTTCCCGCTCAAAAGGAAGGACGTCCGCCTTTTTGCTAATTCGCCCGGCGGGTCAGCCTCATGCCCTGGGCGCCGTAGGTCTGTGGGTCCCAAGTCTTCGGCGCCAGAACGTCGCCATCCTGCGTCCACGACATCGTTCTCTGCGAATCCAGGTTAACCGTCACCGTATCGCCGCTAGCCGACCACCTGCCTCGCTCCACCACTCGGCCTGTGCCCTCGTGGTCGCTGGTCACAGTCGCCAAGCCATCGCGGTTCAATTCCAGCGTAACGAACCGCGAACTGCCGTCCGCTGACGCCAGCCGCGCTTCGTACGTGCCGGCGAACGTTGTGGAAACCGGAGTCGCCGATGGAGTGCGCGCACTGAATCCCCGGAAGAGCAGGAACAGCGCCAGCAGCCCCAGCGCTAGCAGCAGCAGCGGCCAGAACCGTCGTCGCGGCGCCTCCCGCGCCCGGCTCGGAACGGTCGCCTCCCTTTCCAAGACAGCTCGCTCGGAAGCCGACTGCACAGCTTTGCCCGTGAACCGCGACGCCAGATCGGAAAGGCTGCTCAGCCCCAGCGCGCCCGCTAGACCCGCCGGTGCGGCTCGCATCAGCCAATCGCGCTGTCCGGCCAGCAGGCTCATCAGGCCGCTTCCGTCCAGCCGCTGCGAAGTGCGCTGCCGCCCGATCAGCCCTAGTAGCAGAGGCGCCGCCAGGCTCAGCAGCGAAGAAGCGGACGATTGCTTGATGCCCGTGTCGTTGGCCAGCAGGTTGCTCACGGAGCCCATGCGCGCGCCCAGCAAGGTACTCAGAAAGCTTTTTCCCGTGCTCATGGCGGATTGCGTAGTGCTACCGCCGCTGAACAGACTCCCGAGGTTGCCCAGCAGGCTTCCATCGTGCCCGCCGGAGTTCAGCATATCCATTAGCCAGTTGCCGCCGGAGCTTGAGGTTGAGACGCGGTTCATCAAGCCACCCAGCACTGCAGGTCCGGCCTTATCGAGTGCTTTCCGGGTCGCGGCGGGGCTCTCGCCCACCAACTCACCTGCCCGCTCGACAAACTCAGGCGTTAGTAAATCGTGATATGAACCCAGAAGATTAACCGATGCTGTTGTCATAGCTTCCTCCTTCTCCTTCAGTTTTGCGGTGGCGAAGTCATCCGTCTCGTCTCACCGCTATGAGATCACCAGCGTCGCGGCACTATGCCTGCCGCAGGCCGTCGGTGTTGATGAGCATGGCCGCATCAACCGCACGACACTCGATGGCGCGCGCTGCAACATGTCTGCAACTTTCTTTGTATTGTGTTTGCTCATCGGATGGTTCCTTTCTCAAAGCTGGACGGCTGCGGTCAACCCGACAATGCTGACCGAGGAGTTCGGCCGCGCATCGCACGCCATGCGCTACTCGAACGAGAGCGTTCTGCCTGCATGACTGAAGTTCCTTCCGTTACGAAAGGGGGCGCGGGCCGAGCGGCAAACCGGTCACGATCCGCCGCCCGACCCGCGATCTGCGCCCGCTAGGACTTTCGGGGACTCGGGGGTGCGAGCGCAAAACTCTTTGCGACCATTCACCGGCACGCCGCTGGCGTCAGGCGTGGCCGTCGCTGTCACGCGGTCTCCATGCGGTATCGTCATGACCAATGTCGGCCGGATGCTATTCATTCGCGGAGAGCCACTCAACTGTTATAATTAACAGTTGGTGACCCTCCGTAGCCCACGCGCGCCGACATACGACAGCCGGCCGCCCTTGAATGCCAGGAACAACGAGTTGGGCCTCAGCACCACCCTCGGGTGGTCGTTTTGATCCCTTTGCGATGCTTGCAGCGGGTTCGAACAGCAACAAATGTAACGGAGATTCTTACTGCTAACTCTGACAGTAGCCAATCACCTTCATTCAAGCATAGTGTGGCCGCTTAGGTGGACACCCGGTCGTCCGCGCCAAGAGACTGGGGGCGTTTCTCGTGCTTGGCGGAAAACAGAACGGCCGTCGCGAGGCGTTCGAGCTGTGGGAAGCCGGCTTGCTAGTCGTCGCACTGATGCTGTTGGGCGCTTTCGCGGAACATCAGATTCTCCCGCGCATCGAGACAAGTTCAGCCCTGGCGCAGTTCGCCGATCGGCAAGCCCGCCGGGCAAACGTTGAGACGGAAAGTGCCGGGGCGCCCGAAGCGCCTCTCCGGCCTCGCAGCAGGATCCAAGCCGACCGCCGCAGCCTCCAGCGGATGCCGCTTCCGATCGCGGTGTTGAAGATTCCCAAGATCGGGCTCGAAGTGCCCGTGTTCGAGGGGACCGATGATGCAACCTTGGACCGCGGCACAGGGCGGATCCTCGGCACGGCACGACCGGGTGAACCTGGAAATATCGGAATCGCCGGGCACCGAAATACCTTCTTTCGCGGATTGAAGGAGATTGGCCCCGGCGACGCCTTGGAATTGGTCACGCACGGGGAAGTCCACACCTTCCTCGTCGAGCGTACAGAGATCGTGTTTCCCGAGAATACGAGTGTGTTGCAGCCCCGCGAATTTTCGGCCGTCACGCTGGTCACGTGCTACCCGTTCTATTTCCTGGGGAACGCCCCGCAGCGATTCGTCGTCACCGCGAGGCTGTGGAAACGAACTGGGCTTGCCCAGTGAGCGTTGTGAAAGGAGAACAAGCATGAATGGCATGAAGAAGAATGTGCCAGCGTTCTTGCTGGTCACCAGTATCTTGGGTCTAGGCTTATCGATTTGCGCAGGCGCAGCGCCGGCTCAAGCGGCCACGGCCCAGACCGGCCCCGCCACGATGCAAACAGAGGTCCGCAGGGGCGAAGTCGTGTATGTCTCCGGCAACAACCTTGTCGTCCGCATGGAGGATGGGCAGGTGAAGAACTTCGTCATCCCGGACGATTTCAGATTCAACGTGGATGGCAAGCAGCTCAGCGTTAACGAGTTGACCCCGGGCATGCGCTTGACTCAGACCATCACCACGACGACCACGCCCAAGACCATTCGGAC